>JBEKGQ010000328.1:0-9187 GCA_050012715.1 Polyangiaceae bacterium | reverse complement strand
ACCCCGCCGCACCTTATCAATCGGTAACACAGTGCGGCACGGCATGACCGCGGGCGGTCCATGCGACGCGCGTCTCTTTCGCGGCGCGATCAGCGCCCGCGCGGTCCGCTGCCTTGAGGGCGACCTTACCGACTGGTAAGCCAGCCGTCGTGAAGCGCGCGCTCGGTCTCGCCCTGCTCCCGCTCGTGGCCGCGCCGGCCGTCGCCGTCCTGGCCGTCGCCTGCGCGAACGGGGGCAACGACGACGCCTCGGCGGACGCGTCGACGGCGTCCTCCGCGGGCGACGACACCGGCGCGGCGGTCTTCGAGGCCGCCGCGGTCGACGTGTCCACCGAGACCGGGCCGCCCGCCGCGGGCGACGCCGGCGCTCCGGAGACCGAAGGCAGCGACGCACCCGCGGACACGAGACCCGACCCCGGGGACGCCGACCCCTGCGACGGCGGCACGATCCCGTGCGACGGCTCGTGCGTCGATCCGACGACGGACGTCGACAACTGCGGCGGCTGCGGGTCGTCGTGCAGCAGCGGGGTCTGCGGGACCGGGCTCTCGGCCGACATGACGGCGTCTCCCGCGGGCTGGGACTTCAACGGCAGCGCCGTCTGGGACCCGACCGGACCGAGCGCGCGCCTCACGGCGGCCAAGACGTACTCGGTCGCGGGCAGCGTCGTGTACGAGCACCCGATCGTCACCGATGCGTTCGAGGCGTCGTTTCAGTTCCGGATCGGCGCGAACGGCGGCGGGCAGTACGACGGCATGGGCTTCATGCTCCAGACGACCGGCCCGACGGCGGTGGGCTCGAACGGCGGGGGCCTCGGGATGTCGGGCCTCATCGGCTACGGCGTCGAGCTCGACGTCTACGACAACAATCAGTGCGGAGACAGCAACGCGAACCACGTCGGCATCGACAGCCTCGACAGCTGCGGCAGCGGTCTACTCACGTCGCTCTTCGCGAGCCCCGATCTCACCGGCACGGTCACGCTGAGCGACGCAGAGTGGCACGCCGCCGTCGTGGAGCTCACGTCGGGCACCCTATCGGTCACGGTCGACGGTCACGCGGTGGCCGGCATCCTGCTCCAGGGATTCACGCCGGGCACGCCTTACTACTACGGCTTCGCGGGGGCCATCGGCGGCGGCTCGAGCAGCCTCGGGATGCAGACCGAGGTCAAGGACGTGAGCATCACGTTCCCCACGCCACGCTGCTTGTGAGCGCTCCGAAATGAGGCGCGAGCGGTCCCGCTCAGATTCCCTCGACGCACGACCACAAGCCGAAACGGCACCCGCTCGCCGCGCAGGCGGCGACCTTCGCGGCAAGCCGGTGACGCGACCGGCCACGTGTGACGATCTGCACGGTGCGGTGACGAGGCTCTCGCCGCCGCCTGCCTCGACCCGCTCGCCGACCCGGCACGCCGCGCCGTCGTCGGTCGTCCACGGGAGCGGGCGTCCGCGCCGCGCTCGGAGTGGACGGGAGGGCAAGCAGGCCGCCGACTGCGGCGACGGCGCAGAGGAACTCGTCTCGGTCGACGCGCATCACGCGAGCTTAGCGTAGGCTGGTCTCCGGTCGCCCGCGGTCGAAGGGCGAGGGAGGAAGACGATGAACCCGTACAAGATCGCCGCCGTGTCGTTCACGGCGGCCACCCTGCTCGTCACCGGGCTGCACGTGGCCTCGGCGCAGGGCGCCGCCCAGTGCGGCAACCAGCCGAACATGTGGAACGCGCTCGTCGAGCTGCGAAACGCCCGCATCGCGCTCGAGCGGGCCTCGGCCGACAAGGGCGGCTACCGCATCCAGGCGATCCAGTGGGCCGACAAGGCCATCCACGAGACCGAGCGCGGTTGCGCGTTCGCCAACGGACAGTGAGGCCACGATGAAGAACCCGTGGAAGCTCCTCGCCGCGGTCTCGGCCGCAGCCTTCGCCGTCGCACTCGCCGTCGCGTGCGCACCCGCCGTGCCGCCGGGTCCCGCCGCCTGCAACAACCAGCCGAACATGGCGGCCGCCCTCGCGTCGTTCGATCGCGCGCGCGACTGGCTCGCGCGCGCCGAGCACAACAAGGGTGGCTGGCGCGACGCCGCCATCGCCTCCACCGAGAGCGCGCGAAGCGCGACGATCGCCGGCTGCCAGGTCGCCGACTCGCGCTGACCCAGGGGACCGCAACGTCGTCCTCTTTGTCACATGAGCCCGTCATTCGGCGCCCCAGCGAGCGACCTGAGGGATGGCAAGCTGACGCTGGAGGCTTCCGAGAAGGCCGTCACCGAGCTGACCTGAGGCTCACCCACCGGCATCCGGGCAGGCGGGGAGCTCACCGCACGTCGTAGGCGCCCATCGAGGGCGTGTCCCCGGAGTGTGTGCTCTCTCTCGACTCAGCTCGGCATCGGTGTGCGCGACGGGTAGCGATCCACGGTGCCGCGGTCCGGGCGATCGATGCGCACCAGCATGCTCGTGACGACGTCGTGCGGATCGTCGCGGGAGCCCGACGAGAAGCAGAGCTGTTCCCCGGCGTGCGGCATCTCGGGAGCCACGGTGGCCGAGATGCCCTCGGCATCCAGTCGAACGCTGCCGTTGAGCGTGCGGCCGAGCGCACGATGATCACTCTCGAGCTGGCCCGTGTGGCGGTCCACCACGGCGATGCAGATGCGATCCCGGCAGTGGTATTCGGTGTTCACGGTGACGAAGACGCAATGCCGCCTCCGATCCGGGCCACGGTATGCTCGTATCTCGCTGACCTGAGCCATGATGCGTCTCCTTTCTCGGGGGACAGTGCATCGCTCGGGCCAACGCGTCGCTGCCCTCGTCGCCGCCCCCCACGCTCGCGTCGGCCCCGACCGGCGCGTCTGCGAGGTGGGGTGCGATCCGTGATACAGCGATCCTCGATGGCTCGGGAGCAACGATCGGAGCCGGCGCCGACGCCCGTAGGCCTCGTGCTCCTCGCGTGGCTCATCGTCTCCGTGCCTCTCGCGTGGGGTATCCTGCAGACGCTCGGGAAGGCCGCGACCCTGTTTCGCTGACCGGTGTCCGGCATGTCCGCGCTCTCCTTCCTCGACCGCGAACGGACCGTCGCCCCGCCGGGCTACAGCCGCTGGCTCGTGCCTCCCGCCGCCCTCGCGATCCACCTCTGCATCGGGCAGGGCTACTCGCTCAGCGTCTTCAACCTGCCGATGTCGCGCCTGCTCGGGATCACCGCCCCCGCGGCTGGCGACTGGCCCCTCACCACGACGGTGTGGATGTTCAACCTCGCGTTCGCCGTGCTGGGCGTCTCGGCGTTCACGTGGGGCAAGTGGCTCGAGCGCGTCGGGCCGCGCAAGGCGATGTTCGTCTCCGCGCTCTGCTTCGCGGGCGGCTTCTTCATCGCGGCGGCCGGAGTGGCGGTGCACAGCCGGGCGGTCCTCTACGCCGGCTTCGTCTTCTACGGCGTTCAACCTGCTCGGGCGGTTCCTCTGGTCGTCGATCTCCGACTTCATCGGGCGCAAGACGACGTACGCGATCTACTTCGCGCTCGGGACGCTGCTCTATTGCGCGGTGCCCACGCTCGGTCGCCTCGGGAGCGTCACCCTCTTCGTCTCGGCGTTCTGCGTGATCTTCACGATGTACGGCGGCGGGTTCGCGACCATCCCGGCGTACCTCCGCGACCTCTTCGGCGTCGACCAGGTGGGCGCGATCCACGGGCGGCTGCTCACCGCGTGGTCGGCCGCGGCGGTGGCCGGGCCGTCGATCCTCACGTACGTGCGCGAGTACCAGGTGCGCCACGGCGTCCCCACCGCCGAGGCGTACACGATCACGATGTACGTGATGGCCTCGCTGCTCGTGGGCGGCCTGGTGTGCAATGCGCTCGTGAAGCCGGTCGACCGCCGACACCACGCCTAGGTGCGTCGGGTCCCTGTCCGCCGGTTGGGCGACTCGACCCAGGAGCGACCCATGGTAGACAGTGCGATGGCCCTCCCGCGGCCCCCAACCTGAATGCGCTTTCGTCTGCTCCTCGCTTTGGTGGTCGCGACCTTGCCGGGTTGCCTGCCGGCCATCGACTTCGACGACGACGGGGGCGCGCCCGGGAACGACGCGGGGAGCGAGGCCTCGACGGCGATGGACGCGACGACCGACGCGCAGGGCGGAAGCGACGCGACGGCGACCGGTGAGAGCGGAGCGGTGGCCTTTCCCGTCGTGAATTCACTCGGCGGCGGCTTCCGCCACACGTGCGTGCTGCGCGACGGCGGCACGATCGATTGCTGGGGAGACGACAGCGACTACCAGCTCGGTCGCGGCCCGGCCAGCGTCGACGGGACCGAGTCGCGTCCTGCGCCGGTCTTCGGCATCCACGACGCGGGCATCACGACGAACGCGCTCGAGCTCCACGTCGGCGGTTACTACTCGTGCATCCTCCTCGCGGACACGAACGACGACGCGGGGACCCCCTACTGCTGGGGAGACAACGGGTCCGCCGAGCTCGGGGCCAACGTCGACAGCGCCTGGGCTCCCGTGCCCGTCATCTCGGCGGTGACCCAGGAGCCGCTGAGCGGGATCATCCGTCTCGACACGGGGATCTGGGCGGCGTGCGCGCTCGGCACCGATGGCACCTGGTACTGCTGGGGAGACAACGGCCCCGCGCCGCTGGTGAGCGGCACGTATTCCCCCCTGCTCTCGAACGCCACCGCCAGTCCCAAGCTGGCCGGCGCGTCGATGGTCGCGGTGGGCAGCGGGCACACTTGCAGCATCGACGCCCAGGGGACGGTGAGCTGCTTCGGGGACAACGATCACCGCCAGGCGGGGCAGGCCATGTCCTCGGCGGAGTGCACCTACGTCAACAACGAGGCGGGCACGCCGTGCATCCCCAATCCCCTGCCGGTGTCGGGCATCGCGAACGCGAAGCAGCTCGCGCTGGGGATCCGCTCCTCGTGCGCCCTCGTCGACGACGGCGGGGTCCTGTGCTGGGGCTCGGACGCCACCGGGGAGCTCGGCACCTGGGACGGCGGCGGCGTCGGCGCGACCTGCCCCAGCCCCGAGGGGCCGCCGGACGCCGAGGCGCCGTGCACGGAGATCCCGAGGCTGGTCCCGCTGCCGCTGCCCGCCGTGCAGATCACCGGCGCCGAGGACTCCGACAGCGTCGGAGCGTCGTACTGCGCGCTCCTCACCGACGGCCGCGTCTTCTGCTGGGGCTCGAACGACGACGGTCAGCTCGCCATCGGCAACGCGGACCAGGGGATTCACCAGGTCCCCGGCCCGGCGCTCAACGCGCAGGGCACCTCGCTGACGGGCGTCGTGGAGGTGGCCTCGGGAACCCAGCACAAGTGCGCGCTCCTCGGCGACGGCGGCGTCCTCTGCTGGGGGACCGCGGGCGGCGACGGCGCGCTCGGCACGGACGCCGGAGCCGAGTACTACGCGCTCCCCGTCCAGTGGTGACCCCGGCATCTTCGGTGTCCGCGCGGGGGCGCGAGGCGTAGCGTACTTGCCGTGATCGGAGGGTTGCCCGTTCCCGAGTGCCTCGCGTGCGGAGTCTGCTGCTTCTCACGGCTCGAGACGTACGTGCCGGTGACCGGCGACGATCACGAGCGCCTCGGCGAGCGCGCCGACGAGCTCGTTCGCTTCGACGGCAACCGCGCCTACATGCGGATGGCCGACGGTCACTGCGCCGCGCTTCGCATCGAGAAGGGCTCCCGCGAGCTCGTGTGCAGCGTGTACGACACGCGTCCTCAGACCTGTCGCGACCTCGCGCGCGGCTCCAGCGCATGCCGCGGCGAGCTCGCGATGAAGCGCCGCCGGCCATTGCTCGCCCTGGGTCGACGGACCTGAACCGAGACGAAGACTCGCCGCGGGAACATCGTGGCTCGCAGCGAGAAAGGTGGCTCCTCCGCCCCGGACCCGAACGCCGCGCTCGCCGCCTTCGCGCAGCAGGCCGTCGCCATGATCGACACGATCGCGGCGGGGCGACATCGAGCCGAGCGACAGCCACAGTCGTTCGAGAGAGTGACGCTGTGGGTCGACAAGGAGCGACATCGAGTCGAGCGACAGCCACAGTCGTTCGAGAAGGTGACGCTGTGGGTCGACAAGGAGCGACAGACGATGCGCGACGAGTGATGGTGACTGGCGTGCGCTCGTCAGCCAGGCCGATGCATGTCAGATAGGGCCATGCACGGCAGCGTGACCGTTCCTGCGCGCTTCCTCGTCGAGGCCGAGTGGACGCTGAAGATGTCCCACCGGGAGTTCGCCGACCTGCTCGGGGTCTCGCGGCGTTCGATCATCCGCTGGGAGAGCCGCGGGGCCCACGTCCTGACCCCGAGCATGGTGAAGCTCGCGGTGGCGCTCGATGCGGTCTCCCCCGCGCTCGCGGCGGAGTGCCGCACGCTGGTGAGCCAGGACCCGACCGTGCCGGCGAGCGACGAGATCGTGGATGCCATCCTGCGGGCGGCGGCGCTGGCGCTGGAGACGTCGCCCGATGCGGTGCGCCCGGGCGTCGATGCGGCGTTTCGAGCGGCGAGGTCGAGGGGCGTGAGCGTGCAAGCGGTCGTGCTCGGGCTCACGCCAGCCGTCGTCCCGCCCCCGACGAACGGAGGTTGAGGGTTCCTCGACCGTGGTTGTCACACTTGTGGACCGCACAGTCCGGGTCTCACGTCCCATCCACCCGTGTTTGTCGGTCGTGGGAGCGTGATCGGTGGCTCGTGGAGGAGGAGTCCCATCGTCGGATCCAGCGAGCCTGCAGTTCATGCGATCGAGGGCGTGCGACGGTAGGATCGCGATCACAGGGGCGACGGGACGAGGGGTGTGGGGCGAAGTGCATCGATCCCACCCGAGCGAGGAGCGGGCCTTTCGCTTGTAGAACGCGGACTTGTGGGGCGCGTGCCTCGAATCGGAGGGCCGTGGGATCGAGGTCCGAGGCGAAGAAGGGGGCGGTCCTGCAGCCCCTTGGACGGGGTTTGATCCGCTCGGAGGAGCGTTTCTCCGGTCCACAAGTGTGACAACCACGGTCCTGGAAGCGAGTCCGTGGGAGCCATGGCCCCGCTTCGTGGGAGCGTGGGATCGACCTTCTGCGAGCGATAGAGTCGAGACGGAGGGGCGATCGAGTCGATCCTGTCGGCGAGCGACTCCATGATCTGGAAGCGAAAGAGTCGATCCAAGGGGCACTGGGATCGACTCTCTGAGGCGATCCACCTCGATCCTTGGACGCATCGGACGGCGATCCCAGTGCGTACGGGTTCGCCGGATCCGAGCCTGCGAACGACTGTCAGGGGACGACAGCCTCGATGGGAGGACCCACAGACTTCGGTCAGTGGAGCATGTGACCACCTGCACGCGTCTCGCGGTCTTGACGGTCCTGGTGGGCTTCGCCGCCTGTGCCGCGCGCCGCGCGCGACGACGGGGCCGGGGACCCCGGCGCGCTTGAAGCTCTGCTGCGACGACGGCAGCGTGGCCACGGCGAAGATCTGCCGCACCTGGATCGCGGTCGCGCAGAAGCGGGCGAGCCTCCCGCAGCCGGGCGCCTCCACGTCTTGCGCCACACCTTCGGTTCGCGGCTGGCTATCGCCGGGGCCCCGGCGCGCGCGATGCAGGAGGCCGCCGGGCACGCCGACCTCTCGACGACGATGCGGTACATGCACCTGGCGCCGGCTGCTCCCCGACGTGCGCCGGAGGCAGCTCCGGGCGGCGCGGTAGTCTGAGTGCGTGAGGCCGAGGGGCACGCGGAGAGAGCGGCTGATCGGACGCGTGCTCGTCGGGCTCGGGGCGATCGGCGTCTTGGCCCTCCTCGGTCTCGCCGGGTGGGTGGGATGGAACTGGCACCGGATACAGACGGGCCTGCGCGTCCCGGCGTCGGCTGGACGGAGCGACTTGCACATTGCGGGCTGCGACCACGCGTTCCTTCACGAGCCGACGCGGCTCGACGCCGGCCGTGCCACGAGGGCCTCGCATTACTTGCTCTATTGCGCCGTCGACGGCGGCACGGCCCCTCTGCCCACCTGCGACGAAGTGATCGCACGCTACGTCGCGGCCAGCGGGCCCCTGCCGACCTCCGTTCGCGTGATGGTGTGGCACGGGCGGAAGTCTTGCGACGCGACGTACGCCGGAGACGGCACGCCGGAGTGACGACGATGGCCGACGTCGCGCTACGCGGCGCGAGCGCCCGACCTATCTTCCGGCCTCAGGGCGCCTTCACCTGGAGAGCCTGCGGTCCAGCGACGGCATCGCCGGCGACGAGGTACGCCTGATAGCTCCCCGCCGCGAGCGGCTCCGGCAGCGCCTTCGCCAGGTCGAACGCGAACGCCGCCTCGACCTCCTCCGGTCCGCCCTTCGCAGGCACCGCGACCTCCACCCCCAGCGGCTCGTTCGCGTCGAGCCCGAGCACCAGCACCGTGACGACGAGGACGCCCGGCGGCAAGGGTGGGGAGCGGCCGTCCCTCCCGTCGCCCGGGCGATCCGCTTCTTCGTGTCCGCGCCGAGGCGCGAGGCGTAGCGTGCTCGCCGTGACCTGAGTGTTGCCCGTCCCGGAGTGCCTCGCGTGCGGAGTCTGCTGCTTCTCACGGCTCGAAACGTACGTGCAGGTGACCGGCGACGATCACGAGCGCCTCGGCGAGCGCGCCGACGAGCTCGTGCGCTTCGACGGCAATCGCGCGTACATGCGGATGGCCGACGGTCACTGCGCCGCGCTGCGCATCGACAAGGGCTCCCGCGAGCTCGTGTGCAGCGCGTACGACACGCGACCTCAGACCTGCCGCGACCTCGCGCGCGGCTCCGGCGCCTGCCGAGGCGAGCTCGCGACCAAGCGCCGCCGGCCACTACTCGCCCTGGGTCGTCGCAACTGAAGGTGCGACGGCTCCGCGGGGAGGACGGCGCCGGAACCGCGGTCGCCCGCATCGAAGCGTACGCCGCGGCAGGGTGGATGCGCTTCTTCAGCGCGCGAACGCAAGGAAGCGCGAGGAGCCATCGACGCGGAGCGGGAATCGCCCACTCGTGTACGAAGGCCGGTCGGCCGTCTCAGGGCCCCCGCTTGGCCGGCCGAAGTACAGGAGTGGCGATGACCAAGCCCTGGGAGTGAACGCGCTTTCGCGTTCGCGAACATGGTGGAGGCGCCGGGAATCGAACCCTAGAAGCGGGCATTTCGCATGCAGGCGATGTGGCTCGTCTTTCGTCGATAGGGGTCGAGGATCGTGGGGGATTTCCGTCGAACGGCTGTCCCCTGGGCGTCTCCGCCGTTGCCCTCGGATCCACCTG
>JBEKGQ010000327.1:0-7783 GCA_050012715.1 Polyangiaceae bacterium | reverse complement strand
CGCGCCCATCCAACGAAGGGACGGCTCTATGGGGCTGGAAGGACGCGCCCATCCGACGTAGGGACGGGTCTATGGGCTGGAAGGACGCGCCCATCCGACGTAGGGACGGGTCTATGGGCTGGAAGGACGCGGCCATCCGCTGGATGACCCCGTTCTTCCAGCGGTCGCATGCGCCCATCGCCGAGATGGCGTCGTCCTCCGCTCGCTGCACCTTCCCCATCCCCCTCTTCTCTGTGCCTCCGCGCCTCCGCGGGCAATCCTCTCCGCCTCACGCCACCGCCGCTCCTCCGCGTCTCCGCGCCTCTGCAGCCAATCCCCTCACTTCTGCGCCGCGGGGGCCTTCGTCAGCACGGTGCCGGCCCTGGCGCCGGTGTGCTTGCCGTCCCTCACCGACCACGACCCGTTGACGAAGACGTGGGCGACGCCCTCGGGCGAGCGGCGGGGGTCGGCGTAGGTCGCGTGGTCCTTGATGCCCTTCGGATCGAAGACGACGAGGTCGGCCGCCGCCCCCGGCGCCAGAACGCCGCGGTCCTTCATGCCGAATTTGCGCGCCACCATGCCGGTCATCCGGTGGACGGCCTGCTCGAGCGTCAGTAGCCCCAGCTCGCCGACGTAGTGCTGCAGCACGCGCGGGTAGGTCCCGTACGTCCGGGGGTGCGGCTTGCCGGTGCGGGTCGGCATGCCGTCGGTGCCGACCATCGTCCGCGGGTGGCGGAGGACGGTCTGCACGTCCTTCTCGGACATGACGTGCGCGATGGTGGTGACGCCGAGATCCTCCTCGATGAGCAGATCCAGCACGGCTTCGTGCAGCGGGCGGCCGCGCTCCTTCGCGATGGCCCCGATGGTCATGCCCTCGTAGCGGGTCTGCCGCTTCACGGAGCTGATGACGATCGAGCGCCCCAGCAGCCGCGACATGACGGGTAGGAGCCACCGCTTCGGGAAGAATCCCAGCCAGCGCGGCAGGTCGAAGAACGTGAGCTGCAAGTCCTGCGTATCGCGGACGATGCGCGCGCGCGTCTCGGGGTCGTGCAGCCGCTCGACGAGCTTGTCGAGCGAGCCCTCGAAGGCCCAGAGGGGGACGAACAGCGAGGAAAGGACGGTCGAGCCGGCGGTGTACGGGTAGACGTCGCTGTGGACGTCGAGCCCGCGCGCGGCGGCGGCGTCGACCATGCCCAGCGTCGTCTTCACCTTGCCCCAGTTGAGCTGCCCGACCGCCTTGTGGTGGGAGATCTGCACCGGCACGCCGGCGCGCTCGCCGATCGCGATGGCCTCGGCGACGGACTCGACGAGGCGCGGGCCCTCGTTGCGCATGTGGGTCGCGTAGAGGCCGCCCTTCGGGGCGACGGCCGCGGCGAGACGGACGAGCTCCTCGGTGTCGGCGAACGCGCCCGGCGGGTACACGAGGCCGGTGGAGAGCCCAAAGGCCCCTTCGTCCATGCCCTGCGCGATGAGGCCGCACATCGCCGCGAGCTCGGTCTCGGTGGGCGCGCGCTCGGCCATGCCCATGACCGCGCAGCGGATGTTGCCGTGCGGTATGAGCGGCGCGGCGTTGACGGTGATGCGCGTGGCGCCGAGGCGCGCCCGGTAGTGGGCGAGGGTCGGCGAGCAGGCCGCGTCGCCGTCCGCCTCGCCGAAGATCATCGGCAGGAGGCGCCCGTACATCGCGTCGACCTTGTCGTTCGCGGGCTGGAGGCCGAGACCGCAGTTGCCGACGACCTCCGTGGTGACGCCCTGGAGGACCTTGGCCCCGGCCTCTGGGTCGACCGGGAGCGAGAAGTCGCTGTGCGAGTGGACGTCGATGAAGCCGGGCGCGACGACGAGGCCCTTGGCGTCGAGCACCTCGTCCGGCGTCAGCGACGTCGCGCCGACCTCGGCGATGCGGTCGTCCTCGAGCAAGAGGTCCCCCGCGCGCGCCGGCCCCCCGGTGCCGTCGATCAGCCTCGCGCCCGTGACGAGCACGCGTCGTGTCATCGGGAGCCTCTATAACATCAATGCGGCGCCAGCTCTTTCAGTCGCTCGACGAGGCCGCTCTGCAGGAGGAGCCGCACGAGCAGCAGCATCACCGTGTTGAACCCCGCGTGCGCGAGGGTGGGACCCAGCAGGCGGCGTCGCGCGAGCATCAGGACCGAGAAGTAGGCGCCGAGGAACGCCGTCTGCACGGCCGCGAGCGGGCCCTCGTAGACGTGCCCGAGCCCGAACGCGACGCTGACCAGCGCGACCGCCACCGGCCACGAGCCGGTGAGCGCCCGCATGCGCGGCGTGAGAAACCCGCGGAAGGCGACCTCCTCGAACGAGGCCGCCACGACCACCGCGACCATGAACTCCGCGATGGAGCCTTGCCCGGCGATCATCCCGAGCGTCTCCGTCCGCTGCGAGGCCTCCTTGGTCATGATCCCGGTGATGACGCCGACCATCGCGACCGGAATGGCGACCGCGATCTGCACGCCGAAGGCTCCCGCGGTCATCCAGGTGGACGCGACGAGCTCCTTCAGGGCGCCGGCGCGCACGATTCCCAGCGCGGCGAGCGGCTGGCCGTCCGCGCGGAGGAGCAGCAAGACGAGCGCGATGAGGAGCGCCCCGCGGATGGCCGCCGCGACGACGAGGTGGCGCGACGACAGGTCGCGGGCGGCGGCGATGCTCCGGCCGTAGCCGGGGTGGGACGGGTGCACCCTCGGGATGTGCACCGGGAGCTCGCGCGGGACGCCGTCGGCGAGGACGGTGACCGTGGTGTCCTCCGGCAGCTCGTCGCCGTGGGTGCGCTGCGTGAGGTCCGACACGGGGTCGCCCTTGTCGAGCGACGCGCCGCCGAGGGCCACGATGCGGTCGTCCACGTGGAGCACGCCGTCCGCGGGGGAGTGAGGCTCGACGCTCTTCACGAGCACGATGCCGCCGGTGGCGAGCGGGTCGCCCGGGGCGGGGGACCCTGGCGCGATGCCGATGCCGAGCCGCCGCGTCGCTCCCGAGAGGCCCGGGTGCTCGACCATGGCGGGCGCCACGACCGCCAGCACGACGAGCACGGTGGCGGCCGCGCGTCCGGCGATGCCCCCGTGAACGCGGGACCAGGGGCGCACGAGCGCCGTGGCGAACACGAGCGTCGCCCCGACGACCAGCGCCGCAGCGACCGGCGAAGCGATGACCTGCCCCTCGCCGAACACCAGCACGAGGAGGAGGACGATCTCGACGACCATCCGCGCGCGGGGTGGCAGGCCCTCGAGGAACGTCTCGTCGGCGCGCGCGCGCCCGCCTTTGCCGGGGACGTCCATGGAGGGGTGCTGCTAGCGTAGCGACAAGCGCCGCCGCCCGGCGTCATGACGATGACCGCATCGAGCTATTGTCTGCACATCGAGGACTCCGGCTCCGGCGTGCCGGTCGTGGCGCTCCACAGCAGCGGCCTCTCCTCGCGGCAGTGGCGCCGTCTCGGCGCGGCCCTCGTCGGCCGGGGCTTTCGCGCCGTCGTGCCCGACCTCGTCGGTCACGGCGGCTCGCCCCCGTGGCCCGAGTCGACGCCGTTCACCTTCGACGTCGACGTCGCGCTCGTGGGCGCGCTGCTCGAGAGGCTCGACGCGCCGGTGCACCTCGTCGGGCACTCGTACGGGGCCTTCGTGGGCCTGCTCGCGGCGCGCGCCGCGCCGTCCCGCGTCCGGTCGCTCGCTCTCTACGAGCCCGTGTCGTTCGGGCTGCTCGATCCGGTCGAGGACGTCGACGCGGCGCGAGAGCTGGAGAGCGTGGGCGTCACCTGGGAGCCCTCGGCCGAGGGCCAGGAGCGCTGGCTGAAGTCGTTCGTCGAGTACTGGAGCGGCGTCGGCGCGTGGGACGCCCTCCGGGAGGACGCGCGCGCCGAGTTCCGCCGGACGTCGTGGGTCGTGCACCACGCGGTCGCGTCGCTCGTGAAGGACGAGACACCCGCCGCGGCCTACGCGGCGCTGAAGGCGCCTGCGCTGCTGATCACCGGTGAGCATTCGACGGTCGCGGCCCACGCCACCATCCGCCGGCTCGCCGCCGCGCTCCCTTCCGCCAGCGTCTTCACCGTGCCCGGTGCGGGCCACATGGGGCCGCTCACGCATGCCGACGTCGTGAATCAGGTCATTGTCGACTGGGTCGCGTCGCGCTGATTCCGCCGCCGTCGCCGCACGACCGCGGTCACGACGACCAGGCCGGCCACGCCCGCGAGCGAGGGCCCTCCGACGCCGACCGACTCCAGCGCGCAGTAGCCGCCGTGCCCGCCGCCGTCGGCCTCGTAGACCTGCCAGAAGTCCTGCACCGGCGCCGGGTAGTCGCACACCTCCGTCGAGGGAGGGCCGATGTTTCCCATGCCGTCGACGGCGGTGACGACCACCGTGTACGTCACGTAGTCGACGAGGCCGGTGATCGAGTACGAGCTCGTGCCCTTGTCGTTGAGCGTGATGCTCGGGTTCGAGGTCGACGGGTTGTAGAGGTACACGGTCGAGACGGTGGAGATGCCGCCGGGCCCCACCTCCGTGGTGCCCCCGTCTTCACCCGCGTCGCCGGCGTCATTGGACGGAGTCGGCGTCGGGATCCCCGCGTCGCTGCTCGGCGAGGGCGCGATCGCCCCCACGAGGTTCTTGTCGTTGCACGTGCGCTGGCTCTCGGCGCTGCCGCAGGACCCGGCGTCCGGCGGCAGGGACCCGAGCGCGAATGTGGTGCACCCGCCGTCGTCCTCCTCGTCCCCGGCCTCGCCGGCCTCGGGGCAGACGACGATGGTGCCCGCGTCGACGCGCCCCGCGTCTCCCTCCTGACCCGGGATGGGATCGATGTAGACGCCGTAGCCGATCGTGTCCGAGTCGGTGTTCGGCGACCACGAGAGGTTGTAGACCGTGTCCCCCACCGACTCGCAGATGTCCGGCGCGGGGGGACCGACCAGGTCGGTCTGGATCGCGTACTGGTACGGGACGCCGACCGCGTTGTGGTCGTCGTCGATCGCGAGGAAGTTGATGTACATCTGCACGAGCGGGTAGTCCGGCTGCGCGGTGCAGGCCTCGGCGCCCTTCGCGGGCGGCGTGAGGGCAGGCGAGGGGAGCGGCGAGGTGCTCTGCCAGCCGACCAGATCCTGCACGCGCACGTAGACCGCCGTGGTCGCCGACGTCGGGATCATCGGATCGTAGATGGGTGGCGCCACGCCCCAGCAGACCGCGGTCCCGCCGTACCCGCGGTCCGCCTGGCTCACGCACGTGGACCCGAGGCTGGCCCACACCTCGAGGCTGGCGTTCCCGGTGAAGTTGGAGAGCGCGACCGCGAACTGGAGCTTCTGGTCGGCGACGCAGTCCGCGTAGCTGATGCCGAGGGGGTTCTGGTAGTCCTGCCGCGTGGCGACCCCGAGGTCCTGACCGGCGCTCGAGTACCGCTCCGGGGTGGAGCTGTCGATCGTCTGCGCCCTCGCGACCGCGGGAGCACACGTCATCGCGACGATGGCGGCGACGAAAGAAAGCAGGCGCAACCGAGGCATCGTCCAGATCTCAGCATAGCCCGTACCATCGGTGGCCTTCACCGGCCACGCCGTCTTTTCGGGCCTCCGTGAGCATGGCGGGTCAACGTGGCAACGTTCGCGCCGCCTCCCGCGGCCGGGTTGCCAACCTGACAGCCGCGCCGGACGGGCGCCTCACTGGGCCATCGGCGGAATGACGACGGTGTTGATGGGCGCGACGCCCGCCCCCGCGGGGTACGCGTAGCTCACGTACTGCGAGTAGAAGCCCATGCCCATCTCGCCCGTCGCGGCCGAGCCCCAGCCCCAGACGGTGACGCCGAAGGGGATCGTGCTCTTGATCTCGTGGCGTCCGTTGTTGCAGCTCCCGTTGCCCTGGAAGTTGCCGGTCACCAGATCGAAGCGCGTGTACTCGTAGCTCCCCGAGGTACCGATGGGCTCCCAGCCGCTCAGCGTCCCGGCGCAGTCGAGCGTCACGTCGGCGAAGCCGCTCTGCCCCTTGGTGCGGACGATCACGAGGTCCGTCTCCGGGTACGTCGGGTCGGTGAAGAAGACGTACGAGCTGAGGTACTCGCCGGGGGGGATGACGTTGACGAACTCGGCGTCGCCGCGGCCGTCGTCCGGCGCGCCGGTCGCGCCGCCGTCGTCGTACCCCGGGTCGAACTGCTCGGCGCCGGTCATGTGCGCCGACACGTAGAACGGGTGGGTCGCGTCCTGGCTGCGCACGACGAACGGCCCGTTGGTGGCGAACTCCGTCACCTCGCCGAGGCTCAGCGTCGTCGGCGCTCCGGGCGGAGCCGACGGCTCCCACGTGAGCGTCGTCCCGTTCGCGGCGCCGATGATGCGCCAGGGCGGCGACTCCTCGATGCCGGAGTAGCGGTTGCGGTACCGGACCCCGACGTACTCGCTGCCGAGGGCGCGCACCGGCGGGATCTGCTGGTGGGCGGAGTCGTCGCAGCACGAGCCGATCGCGAGCGACGTCTTGCCGCCCCAGACGCCGATGGGATTGTTCGACTGGATGATGCTGCCATCGAGCGGCTTGTTCTGCGTGAACTGGAGGAGCTGCCCCTTGTCGATCGTGTACGTCGACGGCGTCCCGGCGGCGCCCGCGGCGACGCCGGTTCCCCCGGCGAGCGCGGCGGTCGGGTTGATCGTGATCACCGTGCCGTCCTCTTCCGCGACCATGGTGAGGACCGGCAGGTCCTCGAGGACGAGCCCCGGCCCGTAGGCCGAGACGGCGACGTAGTTCGTGTCCCAGGCGGACGTGGGCAGGAGCAGCGTGGCGCTCGTGAGCGCGCTCTGCCCGCCGCCGTACGGGTAGATGTCGTAGGCGGAGACGGGCGCGGTGGACGTGATGTGGAACGCCGAGCCGATGGCGGTGCCGTGCGTCGCGGCGTCCTTCGTCGTGATCGCGGCGGTGACGCTCGACGGGCAGGTGATCTTGAGGCCCGGGCCCGCGCTCGCCGTCGCGACGTTGTTGAGGAAGAGGATCGCCACCGCGCCCGCGGGGATCGTGCCGCCGGTGAGGGGCGCGTACTGGATGTTCTGCCCCGAGCCGCTCGGGATGTAGCCGAAGCCCGCGGGGTTGTAGCTCGTCCCCCCGTAGTCGACGGTGATCGCCACCGGCGTGTCCCACGTGTTGGCGATGTACGCGGCGTAGCAACCGCCCGCGCCCATGTCGGGGCCCGTGCCCATGTCCGGGTCGACCGCGTAGTACTCGCATCCCAGGCTGCTCTTGTTGTCCTCCGCGCTCTGGCACGCGGGGACGCAGCTCGTACCGGAGCAGCCCTCGTCGTCCGGGCACGTCATGATGACGTTGCCGTTGCAGTCGACGAGCGAGTGGAGATCGCTCGAGCAATGGTTGCCCGAGCACGGCACCGCGGCCGAGCCGTCGCCCACGAGGCCCGGCCCGCCGTCGTCGCCGCCACCTCCTTCGACGAGGGCGTCGCCCCCGTCGGGGGTCGGCGCGTAGCCGTTCTTCGAGCTCGAGCCGCAGCCCCCGCTCCACATCAGGACCGACAGCGCCGCGACCGCCCCCGTGCAGACGATGCCTCGATGCATGCGGCCGAGCTTAATCGGGCGCCCGGGACGTCCCGTCCAAGCCGCGTCTCAGCGGATCCGTCGGCGTGCAGGTTCGCACGCCGACGTGCCCGGCACTTCATGGGAGATCGCCGTCCGCCGTCCACGACGCGTCGCGCTGCGCCTGGCCGGGATCGCGCAAGGGACGCTCCTTCCAGGTGACCCCGGGAGGGGAGCCGTCGAGCCAGTGGAAGCTCGGCTCGCGGACGTCGAGGTGCACGTACTGCGTCTTCGGATGGGTGTAGATCCCCAGATCGGAAGAGT
>JBEKGQ010000326.1:0-7790 GCA_050012715.1 Polyangiaceae bacterium | reverse complement strand
TCGAGCTCGCGGAGGGTGTTGCCGCGGGAGGGGAGATAGACGAGCGCGCCGCGCCCCTCGGCTTCGATCCGGAGGAGCGCTTCGCGGAGATGCCGCCCGCCATCGACCTTGGTCGAGGCGAAGACGTCGGCGATCGTCGAGCCGGCGTGGACCCGGCAGAGCGCCGGATAGTCGCCGGCGAGGTCCCCTTTCACGAGGGCGAGGAACTGCCGCCCATCGACGAGGACCTCGTACACGTACGCTCTCCAGTCCGTGCCGGTCGCGTCGAGCCGGAGGGTGTGCTCCATCGTGCGGCGCACGAGACGCTCGGTCTGAAGGCGGTACTGAATGAGGTCCGCCACCGTCAAAATCCGGAGGCCGTGCTTCCGCGAGAAGATCTCGAGGTCCGGCATCCGCGCCATCGAGCCGTCCTCTTTCATGATCTCGCAGATGACGCCGGCGTGGGTCAGCCCGGCGAGGCGGGCGAGGTCGACGGATCCCTCGGTCTGCCCGGTCCGCACGAGGACGCCGCCGCGGCGGGCGCGGAGCGGGAAGACGTGGCCGGGGGTCACGAGGTCGTCGGGCTTGGCGTTCGGGTTGGCAGCGACGCGGATCGTGTGGGCGCGGTCGGCCGCGCTGATGCCGGTGGTGACGCCGTGGTGCGCCTCGATGCTGACCGTGAAGGCGGTGCCGAGCGGGGGGCCGCCGCGGCCGGGGGAGTGCATGAGCGGCAGGCCGAGGCGGTCGACCTGCTCCTCCGAGAGGGTGACGCAGATGAGGCCGCGCCCGTACGTCGCCATGAAGTTGATGGCCTCGGCGGTCACGTAGTCCGCCGCCATGCAGAGGTCCCCCTCGTTCTCGCGGTCCTCGTCGTCGACGAGGATGACCATCTTGCCCGCGCGCACGTCGGCGATGGCGCCCGCGACGCGCTCGGTGAGACGGGGATCGATGGTGCGGTGCGGGGCCATCCGGGGCTAGTCCTTGGCCAGCCAGCGTGCCACGTAGCGCGCGACGAGGTCGACCTCCACGTTCACGCGGTCCCCCTCGGCGAGGGCGCCCAGGTTCGTCTCGGCCCGGGTGATGGGGATGACCATGACGTCGAACGTCGTCTTCCCCGCGGCGTTGACCGTCATGCTCACCCCGTTGAGGGCGATCGAGCCCTTCTCGGCGACGTAGGGCCCGAGCTCGGCCGGAAGCGCGAACGTCAGCGCGAGCGCCTCCCCCACCTCGCGTCGAGACGCCAGCGTCCCGACCCCGTCGACGTGCCCGGTCACGATGTGGCCTCCCAGCCGGTCCCCCGCCCGCAGCGCACGCTCGAGGTTGACCCGGGCCCCCACCGCGAGCCCTCCGAGCGTCGTGCGGGCGAGCGTCTCGACCGTGGCGTCGATCGCAAACCCGTCCGGCAGCGCCTCGGTGACCGAAAGGCACGCCCCGTCCACGGTGATGGACTCGCCGTGCGCCAGCGCTTCGCCGTCGAGCTTCGCCTGGATGAGCAGCCGGGCCCCGGGACCACGCGCGGTGCGCTGGCTCAGCACGCCCGTTGCCCCGACGAGGCCGGTGAACATGGGGCAGGATGTAGTGACCCGCGTCCCCGCCGTCCAGTACACTTACCGCGTGGGCATCGGTCGCGGCGTTCTGGTCCTCCTGGCCGGCCTCGTGACGACCGGCGCCGGCGCGACCACCGGGTGCGGGCCGAGCTATCAGGCCATCTACGAGTGCGACGTGAACTTCGAGCACTGCTACGCGCTCGACGAGGGGTCCGGATCCCACGACCCCGCGCGGGCGAAGGCCTGCTGGCGCGAGTGGCTCCACAGCTACACCTACGGGCAGTCGGCCGACCGGGTCGAGTACGCCGGGGCCCGCTTCAGCGAGCTGTCCCTCGACCCGACCCTCCCCAACGAGGACACCGCCATCCGCCCGAAGCGAACCCGCGGCATGGTCGCTCCGCTCCCCACGAGCGCCTTCGCCCCGCCGCCCAACCTCGGCGCCGAGCACGGGGATGGCCCCGCCGCTCCTCCCGCGCCCTCGACGTTGCCGCCGACTTACGCCGCCGCTTCGGGCCCGCCGCGCCCCGTCGTCGTCGCCGTGCAGGCGCCCGGCGAGCAGTGCACCTCGGCGTGCGCCGAGCGCTGGAACGGGTGCCGCAAGGGGTGCTCCGACGGCGTCTGCGACGGCTGCGACCGCGCCTACAAGTCCTGCGTCCCCGGGTGCTTCCAGGACGTGCGTCAGCCGCCGCGCAGCTTGCGGTAGTCGGCGAGGGCGGTGCGGATCACCTTGGCCGCCTCGAAGGGGCCGTCGAAGTCGTTCACGACGACCTTCTTGTTCTCGAGCGTCTTGTAGTCGAGAAAGAAGCGCTCGAGCTCCTTCAGCGTGTGCGGCGGCAGCTCGCGGATGTGGCTCGTGTCGCGCACCGCCGGGTCGTCGAGGTGCACCGCGATGATCTTGTCGTCGATGCCCTTCTCGTCGGCCATCTGCATCCGCCCGATGGCGCGCGCCCGCATGATGCACATGGGAACGACGGGCTCCTGCCCGAGGACCAGCACGTCGAGCGGATCGCCGTCGTCGCAGTACGTCCGCGGGATGAAGCCGTAGTTCGCGGGGTAGTGCACGGCGCTGAAGAGCACCCGGTCGACCTTGAGGAGCCCCGTCTCCTTGTCGAGCTCGTACTTGAGCTTCGAGCCCTTGGGGATCTCGATGAACGCCGGGAAACCCTCCTCGATGGGCTCCTCGCAGGGGATGTCGTGCCACGGGTGAGCCATGCGGGGGTCTCGTTTCTAGCTGCCGAGGGCTTCGGAGGCCTCGATGGCGTGGTACGTCACGATCGCGTCCGCCCCGGCGCGACGGATGCTCGTCAGCACCTCCATCATCGCACGGCCATAGTCGAGCATCCCGGCCGCGGCCGCGGCCTTGAGCATCGAGTACTCGCCCGACACGTTGTAGGCGAAGAGCGGCAGCGTCGACTGCGCCCGCACGTCGCGGATGACGTCGAGGTACGAGAGCGCCGGCTTGACCATGAGCATGTCGGCCCCCTCGTCCTCGTCCAGCTGCGCCTCGCGCAGCGCCTCGCGCGCGTTTGCGGGGTCCATCTGGTAGCCCGCGCGGTCGCCGAACTGCGGGGCGCAGTCAGCGGCCTCGCGAAAGGGGCCGTAGAAGCAGCTCGCGTACTTCACCGCGTACGACAGGATGCTCGTCGCCTGGAAGCCGCCCTCGTCGAGCGCGTGCCGGATGTGGCCGACGCGCCCGTCCATCATGTCGCTCGGCGCCACGACGTCGGCCCCGGCGCGCGCATGCACCAGCGCCATCTCGGCGAGCACGTCCAGCGTCGCGTCGTTGTCGACCTCCCACTCGCCGTCGCCGGCCACGCCCGGGACCTTGCGCTTGCGCAATATCCCGCAGTGCCCGTGATCGGTGTACTCGTCGACGCAGACGTCGGTCACGACGACCAGCCCCGGCGCCGCGTCCTTCATCGCCGCGACCGCTCGAGGCACCGGCCCATTCGGGTCGAGCCCGCTCGTCCCCCGGGCGTCCTTCGTCTTCGGCAGCCCGAAGAGCAAGACGCCTCCGAGCCCGCGTTTTTGCGCCTCTTTCGCGTGCGCGGCGGCGGCCTTCACCGGCAGCTGCGAGACGCCCGGCATGGTCCCGACCGGGCGCGGCTCGTCGATCGCGGCGCTGAAGAAGAGGGGCCAGAGGAAGTCGCGCGGGGCGAGCGTCGTCTCCCGGACGAGGGCCCGGAGCGCCGGCGTCACACGCAATCGACGGGGGCGATGCAGCGGGAACGTCATGGCAGCTCCTCTGCGCTGGGAATAGCATGCCTGCGAGGCTCATGCGCACGCGCCGCCGCTTGCTCTTCGCCGCCGTCGTGGTGCTCGTCGCGGCGTGCGGCAGCCGCACCGGCCTCCTCGTGCCGCTCGACGTCGAGAAGGCCCCGGACGCCTCCGACGCGAGCATCTTCCACCACATCGACGCGTTCATGCCCGAGGAGGATGCCCTCGAGGAGATGGAGGCGCTCCCGCCGCTCGATGTGCAGCCGCCGCCGCCCGACCGCGCCATCCCCGGGGACTGCGTCGACGCGGGCGCGACGCTCATCTACCTCATCAGCGTCACGAACAACCTCTTCAGCTTCGACCCGCCGACGGCGGCGTTCACGCAGATCGGCACCATCGCCTGTCCGACGGCCGACGGCACGTCGACGCCGTTCTCGATGGCGGTGGATCGCAAGGGCATCGCGTACATCGTCTTCAGCCCTGACGGAGAGCTGTTCCGCGTCAGTACGGCGAACGCGGCGTGCGTGCCGACCGGCTTCGCCGTCGGTCAGCAGGGGTTCGCGCCGACCTACGGGATGGGCTTCTCGCAGGACAACGATGGAGGCGAAACGCTCTACGTCGCTTCCTCCGCCGGCACGGGACCCACCGGCGGGGGGCTCGCGCAGCTCGCCACCATCGACGTCCTCAACGGCTTCACGCTGAACGTCGTGGGGGACCTCGCCCCGATCAACCTCGCGGAGCTCACCGGCACGGGCTCGGGCGGCCTCTTCGCCTTCTGGGCACCCAGCGGCAACGGCGTCCCGGGTTCGGCGATCTCGCAGCTCGACAAGCTGACGGCGCAGGAGACCAACCAGTCGTTGCTGCCGACCGTCACGCAGGGTAGTGGATGGGCGTTCGCGTTCTGGGGCGGCGACTTCTACACGTTCACCGCGCCGACCGGCTCCACCGTCGTCCAGCGTTACAATCCCAACGACGGCACCGTGGTTCAGGTGGCCACCACCAACGACGAGATCGTCGGCGCCGGCGTGTCGACTTGCGCGCCGCAGCAGTAGTAGAACCGCGGCATGGCCTCCGGCCGGGTGTCCTTCGTGTCGTTCGGCCCGGGCGATCCAGGCCTCGTCGGCGGACGCGCCGCGGAGCGCCTCGCCGCGGCGGACGTCGTGGTGCACGCGGAGGAAGGCCGCACCGGGACCGAGCTCGCGCAGCTCGCCCTCGCCGGGCAGCGTGTCGTCCGGGTCGTGACGGGGGACGCGCTCGAGTCGGTGGCGGTCGTCGGCGAGGTCCTCGCCGTGGTGCGCGCGGGGGCGCCGTTCGAGATCGTGCCCGGCGTGGGGGCTCGCGCGGCGGCGGCGGCCTTCGCGGGCGTCGTCGGACGCACCGTGCGCGTGCGGCGCGACGAGGTGGCGCGCGCCGTCGAGCGGGAGCCCCGGGACGCGGTCGTCACGCTCGTCGCGCACGCGGGGGAGCCGACGCAGCGCGTGATCGTGACCACCGCCGGCGAGGCCGCGGAGCGCGCGCGTGACGCACCCGGGTCGAGCGACACCGAGGAGATCCTCGTCGCCATCGGTGCCCCCGACGACGAGCTGCGCTGGTTCGAGCGGCGTCCGCTGTTCGGCAAGCGGGTGCTCGTCACCCGCGGGAGCGACCAGGCCGGGGGCGCCGCCGCGCTCCTGCGCGAAGAGGGGGCAGAGGCCGTGGTCGTCCCCACGATCGCCGTCGAGCCGCCCGACGATCCAGCGCCGCTGGCGAAGGCCCTCGCCGGCCTGCGCGCGGGGGTCTACGCGTGGGTGGCCTTCACCAGCGCGAACGGCGTGGAGCGCACGTGGCAGGCGGTCGAAGCCGCCTCCGGGGACGCCCGCGTCTTCGGCGCCGCCCGCCTCGCCGCGGTCGGGCGCGCGACGGCGCGAGCCCTCGCCGGCCATGGTCTGCGCGCCGACGTGGTGGCCGAGGAGTCGCGTGGGGAAGGGCTCGCGGCCTCCATGCTGGCGGCGAACGCGACGGGCCGCGTGCTCCTGCCGCGGGCCGCCCGCGGCCGAGACGCCCTCCCGGACGCCCTTCGCGCCGCCGGCTGCACGGTCGACGTCGTGACGGCGTACGAGACGCGCCCGGCGACGGGCGCGGCCATGGAGGCGCTGGCGGGCGAGCTGGCGGCCGGGCGGCTCGACGCGATCACGTTCACGTCGGGCAGCACGGTCGACAACCTCTGCGACGCCATGGCCCCGCGCGCCGCCGCGCTCCTCGGTCGCGCGCGCCTCGCGAGCATCGGTCCCGTGACGAGCGCGGCGATCCGCGCCCGCGGCCTCCGGGTCGACGTCGAGGCCGAGGAAACGACGGTCCCGGGGCTGATTCGTGCGCTGGCGGAGAGCTACACGAAGCCTGTAGCCTAGAAGGCCGATCGGTCCGCCGACGACCATGTCCCTCAGCTCCCTCATCGTCCAGCGCGAGGTCGCGACCATGCGGCAGGTCGAGGAGGCGCTCGCCCGTCAGGTCATCTACGGGGGCGATCTGGTGACCAACCTGCTCGAGGTCGCGCGCATCGACGAGGGGGTCCTGACGCGGCTCCTCGCCGAGTCGATGCAGCTCCCGGCCGCGCCGCCCGGCGAGCTCCCCCTGGCGGCGGACCGGGTGCGGGCGCTCGTCCCGCCCGAGATGGCGGCGCAGCGCTCCGTCGTGCCCCTCGACCTCGAGGGCGAGCGGCTCGTCCTCGCGGTGACCGAGCCGATGCCGAGCGACCTCGAGGAGCAGCTGGCGTTCGCGCTGGGCATGACGATCGAGCAGCGCGCCGCGCCCGCGGTGCGCGTGAAGCAGGCCCTCTTCCGCATCTACGGCGTGCCGCTCGAGCGCCGGATGCAGCGGCTCGTGGCGCGCCTCTCCGGCGAGTCGTCCGGGAGCGGCTCGATGCCGCCGCCGCTCGGCATGGCCCCGAAGGTGATGGAGCCTCCGCGGCCGCCGAGCGCGCCGCCGGTGGGGCGCACGACGGCGCGGAACTTCCTCGCCGCGCGCGCCATCGCGTCCGAGCCCGCGTCCCTCGAGCCGCCCCCGCCGGAGACGTCGCCGCTCGCGCTGTCCGCGCCGCCGCTCGCGCTATCGGCCCCTCCCCCCGAGCCGCCGAAGCCCGAGGGCGTCGACGCGGCCGGCGACTCGTCCCCGCCGTCCGCGCCCGTCCTCCAGGAGCGGCGCACCGGCCTCCTCCAGCGCGAGGTACCCCAGAGCGTGCGGACGGCCCGGCGACGCCGGGGTCCGGTCACCTTCGAGACGGCCAAGAACGAGGCGGAGGAGGCGGCCGACCGCGACGCGCTGCTCGACCTCTTCTTCGATTTCTCGCGGCAGTTCTTCGACTACGCGGTGATGTTCCTCGTCCACGGCGACATCGCCGAGGGCCGCGACGCGTTCGGCGCCGGCGCCTCGCGCGAGCGCGTCGTGGGCATCGGCGTCCCGCTCGATCTGCCGGGGCTCATCGCCGGGGTCCGCGAGAAGCGGGTGACCCTCATCACGAAGGCGCCGGCCGACGGCCTCGACGCCGAGCTTCTCTCCGACCTCCAGCGCCCGCGCGACGCGGAGATGGCCATCGTGCCGCTCGTCGTGCGGACCCGCGCCGTCGCGATCCTCGTGGGCGACTGCGGCGATCACGGCGTCGACCGCGCCTCGGTGCAGCAGATCATCGCGTTCGCGGGCACCATCGGGAAGGCGTTCGAGCGCATCATCGTCCGCAAGAAGCTCGACGGCTTCATCGCCGGGAGCCAGGGCTCGGGCAGCCACGCCGCGTCGGGGCGCGTGGATCCGACGCTGGTCTCCGCGACCCTGTCGAAGAGGGCGACGCGGCCCCCGCCGTCGTTCACGCCCGCCGAGCGCTCGACCGGGTCGGCCCCTCCGCCGACCGCGAACATCGCCTCGCTCCGCCCCATCCAGGGACCGCCGATTCCGCGCGAGGAGCCGCCGGACTCCTCGCCCCGCGCCCGGACGCCGTCGGCCCCGCCGACGCGGCCGGAGATGCCCGCCGCCCGCGCCCGCTCCGTGCCGCCGCCGCCGGTCGCCTACGCGCCGACC
>JBEKGQ010000325.1:0-7812 GCA_050012715.1 Polyangiaceae bacterium | reverse complement strand
GGGGTGGGTTTTGCTCCGGGCACGGCGCCGTGCACGTTGGCGGCGGGAACGATCGTGCTCGTCCCGCTGCTCTCGGAGGCGCCGGGCGGCGCCACGGCGTGCCCTACGATCACGGAAGCGACGAGCGTGACGCTGCCGACGACGACGACGCAAGCGCCCACCATCGCCCCCATCGTGATGAGGGTGCGACGCAGCAGCGTCCTATTGTCCATCGTAGTCGTCTCGCCCATGTCAGCTCTCGCTCTCTCCGGTCACTTGATGTTGTAGTCGAGGTTCTGCTCTGCCCCTTTTCGGTTGAGCGAGATCGTGAGGTGGTCGGCGGTCCGAAGCCGCGCATACGCCTCGAGCGCCTTCTCGGGGCTCGTCATGTCGAACCCGTTGATCTTCTCGAGGCGATCGCCGTTCTCCATCCCAAGCGTCCCAAGGAGCGTGTCGTTTCGGACGCCGAAGAGCCGTATGCCGACGACCTTGCCGTTCTCCTGCTCGGGGACGATGCGCGCCTGGCGCATGAGCTCCGCCTGGTTCTCGAGGATCTTGTCGACCACCCCGCGATCGACGTTGAACTCGTTGGGGCCGATGCGCTGGATCCCCTTCTTGATGTCGTCGGAGACGGGGGTCGCGCCGCCAGCCGGCATGGGCGCCGGCGGCGGAGCCGCGCTGGGCCCCCCCGGGGGCTTGAACATCTGCGACTGGCAGAGCTGATTGCCGCTCGTCATCCACACCCGATCCCAGCCGATGAACTTGACGGTCTTGCCCCCGAGCTCGCCGCCGCGCCGCCGCAGGAAGCTCTTGCCCTTCTCGGCCGTCGTCTCGAGCGCGGCGAAAGACCAGTCCGGGTCGGCCGAGGCCGCGATGATGAGCACGTGCATGCCGTCGCAGTCCGGTGCGTGAAACGGGTCGGACAGATCGAGCGGCGGGGTCTCCATCGCCGTGGCGGAGTCGGCCGTCGGAGGCGGCGCGTTCAGCGGTCCCGTCACCGAGTCGAACGGATTACGGGCGAGGATGTAGTCCGCGCTCGTCGCGTGCGGGCTGGCCGAGACGGGAGCGGGCGGCATACGCGCCACGAGGCCCGGCGCGGCGAGCTGTTTGTCGTCCGCGCCGAGGCTCGCGCCGACGACGTGCATGATGCCCTGCGCGTCGAAGAACGCCGCGATCGCGACGAGCGCGAGGATCACCGCCCAGAAGTGGCGCTTCAGCAGCTTGTCGATGGCCATCGATGGCTAGTGCCCCTCGGAGACGTGTGCGAGTGATGTGCCAGTGTGGAAACGCACGGAGTTCCAGGTTCTTTCCCGTGTCGCCCACGGCTCGGATTGGACAGCTTGGCGCCCTACCGACGTGGGGTCACGGTGTTGCGACAAAGTGTCAACCCGTTCGGGCGATGTGGTGTGTCACTCCGGAACCCCGTCGAGCTTCCGGTAGATTGTCCGCGTGGAGATGCCAAGGAGCTGGGCCGCGACCGACTTGTCGCCCTTCGTGTGACGGAGGGTCTCGCGGATGACGCGCAGCTCGATCTCGTCGAGCGTCGTCCCGACCTCGAACGTGAGCTCCGTCGGGGCGCGGGGGGCCGCGGCGACGATGTGGTCCGGCAAGTCGCCCTCCCCCAGGGTGTCGCTCCGCGAGAGGACCACCGCGCGCTCGATGACGTTCTCGAGCTCACGGACGTTGCCGGGCCACGCGTAGTCCATCAGCCGCTCGAGCGCGCCCCGGGTCGGATGCAGCCTTGGTCGCCCGTTCTTCGCGCAGTAGAGCCCGAGGAAGTGATCCACGAGGAGGGGCACGTCTTCCCGGCGAGCTCGTAGCGGGGGAGCCGTGATCGCGATGACGTAGAGGCGGTAGTAGAGATCCTCGCGGAAGCGGCCGGCCGCGACCTCGGCGACCAGATCCCGGTTCGTCGCGGCGACGATCCTCACGTCTGCCTTCGTCGTGTTGCCGCCGAGGGGCTCGTACTCCCCCTCCTGCAGCACGCGCAGGAGCTTCACCTGCACGCTCGGCGACAGCTCGCCGATCTCGTCGAGGAACAGCGTACCGCCCGCGGCCTTCGCGAAGCGACCGTCCTTGCGACCGACCGCGCCCGTGAACGCACCCTTCTCGTGGCCGAAGAGCTCTCCTTCGAGGATCGTCTCCGGGATCGCCGCGCAGTTCACGGCGACGAAGGGTCCGCGCGCCCGCGCCGACCGCTCGTGGATGTACCGGGCCAGCAACTCCTTTCCTGTCCCGCTTTCGCCGAGGACCAGCACCGTCGCCTGGCTCGGCGCCGCCTGGGTCGCGACGTCGATGACCCGGCGCAGGGCCTGCGAGCTGCCGACGATCTCGCGGTGCGCGAGGCGCTTGATCTCGTCCTTGAGGGACCGGTTCTCGGCGACGAGCTTCTGTCGCTCGGCGGCCTTTCGGACGCTCTTGACGATGGAGACCCGCTTGAGCGGCTTCTCGACGAAATCGTAGGCCCCGTCCCGCATCGCGCTCACCGCCGCCTCGACGGAGCCGAACGCCGTCATCAAGACGACCTCGACGTCGGGAGACACCTGCTTGATCGCGCGCAGGAGCTCGAGCCCCGTGGTGCCCGGCATCATCAGATCGGTGAGGACGACGTGAACGCGGTGCGTCCGCACGAGCTCGAGGGCCCGCTTCGCGTCCGATGCCGAGAGGACGCGCATGCCTTCCCGCAGGAAGATCTTCTCGATCGACTCGACGTTGGAGCGCTCGTCGTCGACGACGAGGACGGTCACCGCGTCGGGCGAAGGATCCGGAGACACGGCGGCGTCGTGGGGAACGGCCACATCGAGCACCGGGGGGAGCGTCGGGTCGAGCGCGACCGCGGCCAGTGGAGCCACCGGCACGACCGGGGACGGGGGTGCCAGGGGCGATGGTGAAGAGGAAGAGGAAGGGGCCGGTGGAAAAACCGGTATTCTTGTCATCACGAGGACAATGTGTCAGGGCCTCGCCATCATGTCAATGTCACCCGCCGGGATGACATGCCAGGCGAGCTGCCTTGCCTCACTCGCGGAAGCTTCCTACGGTGCCGGCGCCTCGACGCGCGCAGCGGTGACGCGCCCGGGGTAACCCGAATTTTCCAGGAGGAGCCATGCTCCGTCGGATCTCGTCCATCACCGCATTGAACGTGGCCCTTCTCGCCGGCTGCTCTGCCGCGAGCCCCGCCGAGGGCACCAGCACGACGTCCCTGGCCGCGACCCTCAGCCCCGACTGCACCCACGGGGGTGCGACGACGGTCGCCCTCGTGTCCTTCGACGCGAGCTCGCTCGAGGTGGAGGGCGTCACCAGTCGCGGCGGCTGGATCGTCGGCCGGCTCACGCCCGATACCGTCGAGCTGGCGGCCAACACGCGCGCCTTCCCGCCGGACCCGATCTTCCCCCAGTGCACCCAGGACGCCACGACCTACAACCAGTCCATCGGCGACGGCCTCACCGAGGCGCTCCTCGGCGACCTCGGCCAGCTCGCGAGCGATGGGTGCGAGGCGAGCCTCGTCATCGGCGCCGACGGGACGGTGTCCTCGTTCCAGCCGGTCCCCTGAGCCGCCGTGAAAGCGCAAGACGCGCGCGCGATGGCCATCGAGGCGGCCTCGCGCGGGATGCTGCGAGCTGACGAGCTGTGGGACGTTGCGTGCCGGTGGATGGAGTCCCAGCGGCCCGACGGGATCGCGCAGCTCGACCCGCACCAGACGCTCGTCGCCGCGTACAGCGGCTCGACGCCGCCGGAGGCCCAGTCGCTGCTCCCCCCCGGGGAGCTCGCCGGGCCGCGGTACTCCGCGCAGGAGATGCTCGGATGGGGCGGCGTCGGCCACGTCACGGCGGCGCGCGACCGCGTCATCCGCCGCACCGTCGCCCTCAAGTCGCTGAAGCGCGCCTACGCGGACGACCCGTCCGTCGCAGCCCGCTTCGTGGGCGAGGCGCGCATCACCGCCCAGCTCGAGCACCCGAACATCGTGCCCGTCTACGACCTCGGCGCGACCGACGACGGACAGCCGTACTACACGATGCGCGTCGTCAAGCGACGCTCGCTGCGCGACGTGCTCTCCACCCCGCTCCGCAAAGCCTGGCCGCTCGTGCGCATGCTCGGCGTCCTCGTGCAGGTGTCCCGTGCGCTCGCCTACGCCCACTCGCGCGGTGTGCTGCACCGGGACGTGAAGCCCGACAACGTCCTCCTCGGCGACTTCGGCGAGGTGTACCTGGCCGACTGGGGGCTCGCGAAGCTGAGCCCGACCACGTCGCTGGAGATCCACGGGGATGGCTCGACGCCGCCCGGTGCGGGCAGTCACTCGGGCGGCACGCCCGGATACATGGCGCCCGAGGCAGTGCTCCACGAGGAGCCGGACCACCGGAGCGACCTCTTCGCCCTCGGGGTCATCCTCTACGAGGTGCTCGTGGGGCAGGAGCCCTTCCGCGGCGACACCATCGCGGCGACGCTCAAGGCCACCGTGCAGTGCGAGCCCGAGCCGACGCGCATCGCGCGACCCGGCTGCCCGCTCCTGCTCGACGATCTCTGCATGTCGCTGCTCGCGCGCGATCCCGCGCGGCGGCCGCAGTCGGCGGAGGAGGTCGCGCAGCGGATCGAAGACTATCTGGAGGGCTCGAAGGAGAAGCAGCGCCGTCTGGAAGAGGCGCGCCGCCTCTGTACCCTCGGCGAGGAGCCGACGCGCCGGCACCTCCACCTCGAGGAGGAGCGCCGGCGCCTCGAGGCGCGCGCGAGGGGGATGCTGGCGGGGCTGAAAGGATGGGAATCGGTCGAGGCCAAGCGGCCCGGGTGGGAGCTCGAGGATCTCGCGGAGAAGGCGGAGCGCGAGGCCTCTCTCGCCCTCGCCCGCGCCGTCGAGCTCTACACGGCGGCGCTCGGGTACGACCCGCAGCTCGGCGAGGCGCACCGAGGCCTCGCCGAGCTCTACTGGGGACGCGCGCGTGCGATGCACGAGCAGCGGCGGCCAGCTTCGCAGGTCTACTACGAGGCGCTCCTCGGCGACCACGACGTCGACGGCCAGTACACCGCGTCGATCCGGGCGAGCGCCAGCCTCTCGCTCGAGACGAGCCCGGCCGGCGCGCACGTCATCGCACGACGCTACTTCGAGCGCGATCGCGTCCTCGTCCCGGGAGACGAGATCTACCTCGGTATGACGCCGGTGAGGGATGCGAGGCTCGAGCCCGGGAGCTGGATCTTGACGCTGAAGGCCGCCGGCTTCCGCGACGTGCGCTACCCGCTCCTGCTCGGTCGCGGCACGCACCACCGCGGAGAGGTGAACCTCTACTCGGAGGAGGAGATCGGCGAGGGCTTCGTGTACGTCCCGGGCGGTGCGGCCCTCCTCGGCGGCGACCTCGAGGCCTACGAGGCGCTGCCGCGGGCCGAGGTCGCCACCAGCGACTTCGCGATCGCCCGTACGCCGATCACGATGCGTGACTACTGCGCGTTCCTCGACTTCCTGACGAGCACCGACCCCGCCACCGCCCTCGAGCGAGCTCCCCACGACGTGCGCGGCTCGGAGGGCCTGGTCGTGGCGCGGGGCGACGACGGCCGCTGGACGCCGAGCCCGCAGATCATCGAGGGCGAGGCACGCCGCCTCTTCCCTCCCGAGCAGGGACACCTCTGGAACGTGCCCGTCCCGCTCGTCAGCTGGTTCGACGCGGTCGCCTACTGCCGCTGGCGGCACGCGCCGGAGGGGGGTGCCGCGCCGCTCCGCCTCCCCACCGAGGCCGAGTGGGAGAAGGCGGCACGCGGCGTCGACGGCCGCTTCTATCCGTGGGGCGACCGCTTCGACCCGACGTTCTGCAAGATGCGCGACTCGCGCCCGTTCGCCCATCAGCCCGAGCCCGTCGGCTCCTTCCCGGTCGACGAGTCCCCTTTCGGCATGCGCGACGCCGCCGGCGGGATGCGCGAGTGGGTCGCCGACGTCGCCGACGTCGCCGGCGCGACCGCCGCGTCGCTCGAGGCCGAACGTGAGCCGGAGACCGGAGCCCCCCGCGGCGACTCGCCGGCGCGCATCGTCCGCGGAGGCAGCTGGAGCTCGGACCACAAGTGGGCCCGGTGCGCTTCCCGAAGCAGGATCCCCTCGCTCATGCGCGGGACGGGCCTCGGCTTCCGCGTCGCGAAGACCCTCAGCGCACGAGCTTCGAGATCGCCTTGAACGCGTCGGTCCCGGCGCGGCCGAGCCAGTCGAACACCACCGTCTCGGTCGGCGCGGCCACCGCACCGGCACGCTCACAGAGCCCGAGGCCGAGCGCGCGGTTCTCGTCGCGCCGCGAGACCACCGCGTCGGCGACCACGTGGACGTCGAGGCCGCGGCGCGCGAGCTCCCGCGCGGTCTGGAAGACACAAATGTGGGTCTCCATCCCCGCGAGGACGACGGCCCGCGGCGCGTGCTCCGCGAGGGCGCGCGTCACGCGCGGCTCCCCGCAAGCATCGAAGGTCGTCTTGTCGATCGGCTCGACGCCGAGGGCCCGCAGTTTCTCGGCCAGCAGCGCCACCGTCGGGCCGAGCCCCTTCGGGTATTGCTCGGTCGCGATGACGGGGACGCCGAGCAGACGCGCGCTCTCCAGGAGCACGAGCGTCTGCGATACGAGGCGATCCATCGCCGCCTGCGGCATCGCGGCCGCGAGCTTGTCCTGCACGTCGACGACCAGGAGCACGGTAGAGGCGGGATCGAGTCGATGCATGGCGCGTACGTCCCTTCCGGTCGCTTCGGGCTCGGCTGAGGAGACTCAGGAGAACAGGTGTATGCGGAAGCTCTTCACCCAGCTCCCGAGGTCCGACCGCAGGTCGAAGCGCAGCGTCGCGCGGCCCAGCTCGGCGCCGTTTGCGTCGTAGAGGCTGGCGGGAAGGAGCGTCATCGACTCGACCGGGGCCAGGCCGCTCCACTCCTTCTGGCCGCTGAGCTCGTACTTCTTCCCGTCGTCGCCGGTGAACGAGAACCGGTACGGCAGGCGGCGCTCGTCGAGCAGGCGGAACGCGAGCGTCCCCTCGAGGGGCTGGCGCGTCGCGAGGCCCTCGGCGTCGACGGTCCCCGTGATGGTCCACGTCTTGTCCCGCGCGAAGCGGCGGATGCTCTTCGCACGGGCGTCGATCGTGAAGGACAGCGCGCGCTCGTCGGTCGGCGTCTCGAGCCGCCAGTAGCTGCCGCTCATCGTCTCGCGGAAGGAGAAGCCGGGGAGCATGCGTCAGGGCCTTCTCTCTTTGTACTGCGCGAGGCCCTCGACGACGAGGCGTTCGACGATCTCCCCCTTGGCGGCCGCGTCCGCGATGGCTGGAACGTCCGCCAGCGTGACGTTCCCGTAGGCGACGTGCTCGGGCTCCTGGACGACGCTGATGCCGCTCTCGCAGAGGTCGAGGCAGCTCGACGAACATGCGCGCACGACGTCCTTCGCGACCCCTCGCTGCGCCAGGGCCTCCTTCAACGCGGGGACGATCGCTTCCGAGCCCTTCTCGGCGCACGAGCCCTTGGGGTGCCCGTCGGGACGCCGGTTGGTGCACACGAAGAGGTAACGCTGTCGATGGGGCATGAGCTCGGGCTCGCTTGCGGCGCGTGAGACAAGGAGGGTGAACGAGGTGGTTGCGTGGAACGGCGCGCCAGAGGATGCTCTCGGCCCCGAGATGAAGGCAAGCCACCTATTTCTCCTCTCCCTCCCCATCCTCCCGGCCGCGCTCGCGCTCGCGTGCGGCGGTAGTAACGAGAACCTACCTCCGCCGCCACCGCCGCCTCCTCCCCTTCCGTCGGCGACCGCCGACGTACCGCCCCCACCCTCCACGGCGTCCGCGACAGCGACGACGCCTCCACCGCCACCGCCCGCGCCCGTGACGCTCGCGCAAGGCGCC
>JBEKGQ010000324.1:0-7869 GCA_050012715.1 Polyangiaceae bacterium | reverse complement strand
CGCCGATGCCCCAAGAGACCCGGGACGACGCAGCGCGCGCGCGCCTCCAGGGCAAGCGCGCCATGCTGGTGGTCATCGGCATCGCCTCGTTCGCCATCATCGGATCGAGCTCCCTCCAGATCATCCCGGCGGTCTTCGGCGCCGGGATCCGGCCGATCCCGGCGTCTCCCGCCGGAACGCCGGCCCGGACGTGCGCCGAGGGGGTGCGCAAGCTCGAGCGGGCGCTCGGCCGCGCCGCGGACTCGGCGGGGAGCGCGTCGTTCCAGACCCGCCTGCTGCCCGACTGGGAAATCGAAGGCGCGGTGCGTCAGGCCTGTGGACAATCCAGCGAAGGAATCGACGCCTGGGCGTCCCTCGCCCGCCTCCGTTCGGCCGAAGAGCAGCTGGGTCCCTCCGCCCGCGGAGAGCTCGAACCACTCCGGCGCGACGTCTTGGCGCACCTTCCCGCGGACTTGCGCTAAGAGAAGCCTCCCAATGAGCGAGCCCGCCGCCTCGACCCCCGAAGCCGTCGTGGCCGAGCCCACGTTCGACGCCCTTCCCCTCAGCGCCGAGGTCCGGCGCGCCATCGACGCCATGGGGTACCGGAACCCGACGCCGGTGCAGCTCGCCGTCTTCGAGCCGGCGTCCGAGGGACGGAGCGTGGTCGTCCAGGCCCGCACCGGAACGGGCAAGACGGCCGCCTTCGGGTTGCCCATCGTCGACCGGCTGGTCCGGCCGTCGGTGAAGGGCGTGCAGGCGCTGATCCTCTGCCCGACCCGCGAGCTGGCGCTGCAGGTGTCGCGCGAGATCCAGCAGATCGGCCAGTTCCGCGGGACGAAGGTCACCGCCATCTACGGGGGCACGTCGATGTCCCGTCAGGTGGAGGCGCTCGAGGGGGGCGCGCAGATCGTCGCCGGCACGCCGGGGCGCGTCCTCGACCACCTGCGACAGCGCACGCTCGACCCGAGCCACATCCGCATCCTCGTCCTCGACGAGGCCGACGAGATGCTCTCGATGGGCTTCGCGCGCGAGCTCAACGCGATCATCGAGATGCTGCCGAAGAACCGGCAGGGCATGTTCTTCAGCGCGACGATCCCCGCCGACATCGAGCGCCTCGCCCACACGCACCTGAAGGACACGGAGCTCATCACGCTCTCGAGCGACCAGGTGGGGGCCCTCGAGGTCGCGCACTACGTCTACGTGCTCCAGCACGGCGACAAGGTCGGCCAGCTCGTGCGGATTCTCGAGGTGGAGGACCCCGAGAGCGCGATCATCTTCTGCAACACGCGCGACGAGACGCAGAAGGTCGCCGAGGCGCTCAAGAACCGGGGCTTCGACGCGGACTGGCTGAACGGCGATCTGCCGCAGAACGACCGCGAGCGCGTCATGAGCGCGACCCGCGAGGGGCGGCTGCGCTTCCTCGTGTGCACCGACGTCGCCGCGCGGGGGATCGACATCTCGCACCTGACGCACGTCATCAACTACGACTTCCCCGAGAGCGCGGAGCAGTACGTCCACCGCACGGGGCGAACCGGGCGCGCGGGCCGCACCGGCACCGCCATCGCGCTCGTCGGGCCGAAGGACATCGGCAACCTCTACATCCTGCGGCTCACCTACAAGATCCGCCCGATCGAGAAGCAACTCCCGAGCGCGGGTGAGGTGAAAACGCGCGCGGAGATGGATCTCCTCCAGCTCTTCGTCGAGGCCTACGCGAACCGCGTCCCCCACGCGGACGACCTCTCGCTCGCGCGGCGCCTGCTCACCCACCCCGACTCCGAGCGAATCCTGGCGGGGCTCCTGCGGGATCACCTCGGGGCGCGCGGCGGTGACGTCGCGACCGAGGCCGCCGAGGCCCGTCGTTCGCGCAACCCGCCGCCGGTGCCGGTCGAGGCGCCTCGCCCGGTGGCCGCGCGGGAACCGGAGCGACCGCGTCGCGAGGAGCCGCGAAGAGACCCGCGCGCCGCGCGCGAGGCGGCCCGCGTTCCGTCGCCGGCGCGCCGGGTGAGCAAGGACGAGGGGCGCGAGCGGGCGCCGGTCGCGTCCTACACGAGCTGGGAGCCGCCGGAGGAGGCGGACGACGAGAAGCCGATCCTCGCCGACGCCGAGGACACGACCTCGCCCCTGCCCCGCTACACGGTGGAGGGCGAGGAGCCCGCCGCGCGCCCGGTGCGAAACGATCGACCGGAGCGGCGCGAGCGAGAGGAGCGGCCCGACCGCGGACGCGCGCGCGGTGCGGCGGCGGCGTCGAGCGAGCCGGCCGAGCCCCCCGGCTTCGTGCAATTGTTCGTCAACGTCGGAAAACGCGAGGGCCTGAGCGCGGGCGATCTGCAGAAGGTCCTCAGCGAGAAGGGGCTCGCGGAGGCGGAGGCCGGACGCATCCGCGTGCGCGACCGGATGAGCTTCATCAGCGTGAAAAAAGAGGCTTTCGAGCGGGCCGTCGCCGCGCTCAACGGGCAGGTCTTCGGCGGACGAACGGTCGTCGCCGAGCTGGCCAGGGGGCGCGGCTGACCGGTCGCTCGTAGAACCCTGCACACCCACATGACGCGCAACGATCCGCGGGCGACCATTGAGGCACGCCACGGGCGTGCCGTATCCTGACCCACACCCAATGGCATTGCCCTCGGCTCCCCCGATGCCCGCCGCCCCCACCGGGCAGGCGTCCATCCCTCCGACGATGACGCTGCGGTCGCTCCTCGACGCGCGCCGCGCCGAGGGCCGCCGCATGTCGCTCGAGGAGGCGATCGCGGTCATCGTCCCGGTGTGCCTCGACCTCAAGGACCGCCACGCCCGCGGCGAGAAGCTCTACGTCCACCCGTCGGCCATCGCGCCGAGCGCCGACGGCCTGGCGCGCCTCAACACGCGCCTCGCGCTCGTCCCGGTCAGCACCCACGACAAGCACTGCCTTGCGCCCGAGCTCCAGCGCACCCTCGAGCCCGGGGACGCGTGCTCCAGCGTCTACTCGGTCGGGGCGATCCTCTACGAGATGGTGACCGGCCAGCACATCGGGCCCGCGATGAAGCGCCCGCGCGACATCGAGGCTTCGCTGCCGGAGGCGCTCGAGATCCTCATCGGCAAGGCCATCATCGGCGACCGCGCGCACCGACCGGCGGATCTCGGGGCCCTGGCGAGCGCGATGTACCACGTCGCGCCGCAGAAGAGCATCCACCCGCCCGACATCAGCGAGGCGCGGCTCGACCAGAGCGCCGAGCTCGACGTCGACGTGAAGTTCTCGATGCTTCCGCCCGAGGTGGCCGGCCGGCCCGCGGAGCAGTCGCCCGTGCCGCAGGAGGCGAGCGGCATCAACACCGTGCCCCGGCCGGCGCGCACGCCGCGCATCGACGGCGGTGATCCGTTCGGAGCGCCGGTGATCGATCGCACCTCCGCCCCGGCCAGCCGCAAGTCGGTCGACGATCCGACGGCGCGCCTCGGCGCGCTCAAGGCGAGGCTCGAGAGCGATCCGCGCCCGCGCTACGTCGTCAGCAAGGACAAGATGGACCACGGGCCCTTCACGGCCGTGGAGCTCCTCCAGCAGATCGCGTCGCACGCCTTCACCGCCGACCACGGCCTGCGCGACGAGATCAGCGGCCAGTCGCTGCCCATCGTGGAGTGGGAGGAATTTGCCCCGTTCGCGGTGCAGGCGGGCCTCTTGCGCGAGAAGCGCGCGGAGGACCGCGCCGTCGTGCGCGCCGCCGATCAGGACAAGAAGCGCGGCGTCGCCAAGTCGATCATCGCGGCCAGCGTCGTGGTGGCGCTCGCCGGCGTGCTGGCGGTGTGGTTCTTCAAGGTGCGCGGGACGCACAACGACCAGATCACGGTGGCGGGCGATCGCACCGGCACGGTCGAGGTCAACGGGGACATCAAGGGCAAGAAGAAGGCGGGGGGCGGCGGTGGCGGTGGCGGCGGCGGCGGACCGGGCTACTCGGGGGGAACGAGCTTCGAGAACGTCCTCAACGGCAACAACGAGACGATCACGATGGGCCAGGCGCAGGACCAGCCGGACCTGACGAACGCGCAGCTCGCGGCGCCGCTCCGTCACGCGTCGTTCATCACCGGCTGCGGCGCGCCCGACGACATGAAGGTGTCCGTCCGCGTCGCGGTGAAGATGGGTCACCCGGTGGGCGTCACGGTGAGCACGAACCCACCGAACGCCGGCGTGGCGGCGTGCGTCGATCGCTCGGTGCGCGGGCTTCAGTGGCCGGTCAGCCCGAAGACGGACTTCGTGACGACGTCGTACTGACGCTTCGAATGTCAGTGGCTCGCGGGCGGCATCGGCACGCAGAGGCCGAGCTGGCAGGAGTTCGGCGACAGGCAGTCGGCGGCCGACTGGCAGGGGAACGCGCACTTTCCGTACTGCAGGTTGCAGTGGTGCGTCCCGCACGGCACGTCGTCCTTGCACTGGAACGCGATGGGGCCGGGGACGGCCATCTGGCCCGAGCCGGCGGGCGGGGGCGTCGTGCCCGGCATCGCGGTCGGCGTCGTCGGGGGCGGATAGCCGGGCGGATAGCCGGGCGCCGCGGTCTGCCCGGGCGGCGGGTAGCCGGGCGGAGTCTGACCCGGCGGGTACGCCGGGTAGCCCGCGGGAGGCATGCCGTTGGGCTGGACGGCGCCCTGATCGCGGGGCTGGCACGCGGCGGCGAGGACGGCGACGGAGGCCACGACGACAGCGCCGGGGAGAAGCGTTCGCATGAGCGTCTGCATGAAGAAAAAGCCTCCGCGAGGGTGTGGGATAGCTTGTCCGAAGGGCTGCTCGCCCGTCAACAAGGTGAACGCCCCGTCGGCATCCCGGCTTACAGCGTGATAACACCCAGGCGATGCCTCGCGCCGCCATCGCCGCGGGTCTGGTCGCCCTCGCCGCGGGGTGCACGCGGAACGAGCCGCCCGCCCCCGACGCTTCTCCATCGGTCGCGCTCCCGGAGCTCCGTCCCGCCTCCTCCGCGACGGTCTCCGCCGCCGCGACCACGGGCCTGACACCCGCGCCCTCGGCCTCCCCTACCCCGCCTCCTTCGGCCAGCGCCGCCGATCCGGCCACCCTTCCCCAGAACCACGACCACCCTCCGGCCTCCGGCGCGGCGTTCGACGCGGGCGTCGCCGCACTCTGGGCCGGGATCGTCGCCGACGACCCCGAGAAGGCCATGCCCTTCTTCTTTCCGCTCGCCGCCTACCAGCAGGTGAAGGACGTCTCCGATCCCGGCTCCGACTGGAAGCACCGCCTCGTGGCCGCCTACGGACGCGACGTCCATGCCCTGCATGCGCGCCTCGGCGCCGACGCGACGCGCGCGACCTTCGTCGGCATCGACGTCCCGGACGCCCACGCCCGCTGGGTCGACCCGGGCGAGGAGTACAACAAGATCGGCTACTTTCGCGTGTTCAGCTCGAGGCTCCGCTACACCGTCGACGGCGAGGCGCGCTCCTTCGAGGTGAAGTCGCTCATCTCGTGGCGCGGCGAGTGGTACGTCGTCCATCTGGGAGCGATCAAGTGAGCATCGACGTCGCGCGAGCTCTCCTCACCGGCGCCCCCGAGCCCTTTATCACCTCCGCGGTGCGGCTGAAGACGCACGGCGCTCGCGCCTCGCGCGACACCATCGATCGCGCGGCGCTCGGCGGGCTCGCCGCGTCGGGCGTCGGGTGGGCCTTCGCCTGCGGCTACGAGGCCGCCCTCGCGCGCCTCGATCCCATCGCGGCGAGCGACGCCTCGCTGACGGCGCTCTGCGCGACCGAGGAGGGCGGAGGACACCCGCGCGCCATCCGCACGGCGCTCACGCCGCGCGGCGACGAGGCCGGCGGCTACACGCTCACGGGACGCAAATCGTGGGTCACCCTCGGCGTCGAGGCGGAGGTCCTGCTCGTCGTCGCGAGCCTCGGTCTCGACGCGCAGGGGCGCAACCGACTCCGGGTCGCCCGCGTCCCCAGCGCGCGGGACGGCGTGCGGCTCGATCCGGGCGGGACGACGCCGTTCGCCCCGGAGATCGGCCACGCCCGCGCGGTCTTCGACGCGGTGGCGGTCGACGAGGGCGAGCTCCTGCCCGGCGACGGATACACGACAGTGCTCAAGCCCTTCCGGACCATCGAGGACGCCCACGTCATGGCCGGCATCCTCGGCTGGGGCATCGGCGTCGCGCGCCGAAGCGCCTGGGAGCGCGCGTGGATCGACGAGGCGATCGCCCTCGTGGTCGCCCTCGGCGCGATCGGAGCGGCGTCGCCGTCCGACCCCGGGACCCACATCGCCCTCGCCGGCGCGATCGACGCCACCAAGCGCCTCCTCGACGCGGCGGCGTGGGACCGCGTGGAGCCCGCGGTGCGGGCCGGATGGGAGCGCGACCGCCCGCTCCTCGACGTCGCCTCCACCGTCCGCGCGGCGCGCCTCGAGGCGGCCTGGCATGCGCTCACCCAGACCGAAGGAGAAGGCCCATGAAACGGGACCGGCTCGTGCTCCTGTTCGCGCTCGGCTTCGTCGCCGCCACCCTCGCGATGACCTTCGCGCTCGTCCTCGTCGCATGCTCGTCGCCGCCCCCGGTGAACGACCAGCCCCCGACCGACGCGGGCGCCCTCGAGGGCGGGCCGTGCGTCGTCACGAGCGACTGCGTCGCCGGCCTCCTCTGCGGCTACCCCATCGAGGCCGGGTGCGCCGCGCAGGGCGTCTGCGTACCCGAAGACCTCACGTGCCCCGTCGACGGCCCCGTCGTCTGCGCCTGCGACGGCGTGAGCCCCGTGGGCCTCGCATGCATCTACGGCCCCGGGTACGCGGTGGAGCCCATCCCCGGGACCACGCCCGGCTGCATGCCGGGCTTCTTCGACGCTTCCTTCGACTGAAACGGGGAATCCTCTCGCCGCTACCAGTCGAGCGCGGCGCGGGTCTCGAAGATGGCCCGGTCCGATGCCTCGATGGCGCGCTCGCGCCACCCGCCGTGGTTGTGCTCGGCGAACTCGAGCTCGCTGCGGCCGGCGCGGAAGTGCTCGAGCGCGATGCGCATGTGGCGGTAGTCGCCGCTGACCGGCGTGGGGGGCTTCGGGTGGTCGGCGTTCGCCGAGGCCACGCTGTAGCTGACCATCACCGCGAACGCGGACGTGAGCACGAGAGCGGCGGGCTTCCAGGCATTCATGGGTCGTAATCCTCCTCGGTGGCCCAGCCTATCGCCACGCGCCGGTAGTGAATACTCCGGGCTCGCTGCCAACCTAGTCGTCGCCCTCGTCGCGCCTCGGGCGCTTGGGATCCGAGAGGCCGTGATCGTCCATCTTCGTGTAGAGCTGCGGGCGCGCGATCCCGAGCAAGCGAGCCGCCTCGGCGCGGTTGCCGCCCGCCTTCTCGAGGGCGCGCTCGAGGAGGTGCTTCTCCAGCGACGCCAGCGCCTCGCGCAGCGGCATCCCCTCGAACGACGCGAAGGCGCCCCCCGGGCGCGCCGGCGTCGCCGTCAGCGCCGGGGGCAAGTCGGGGACGTCGATGACCTCGGTGCTGCACATGACCGCGGCGCGCTCGATGACGTGGAGCAGCTCGCGCACGTTGCCGGGCCACCCGTACGCGACGAGGCGCGCCATCGCCTCCTCGCTGACCGCGCGGGCCTTGGTCCGCGCGAGCGCGTGCGCCACGAGGAGCGGGATGTCGCTCCGCCGCACGCGCAGCGGCGGCAGCTCCACCTCGACGACGGCGAGCCGGTAGTAGAGATCCTCGCGCAGCGTCGCCGCCGGATCGCCGGGCCGCACCGGCTTGTTCGTGGCGGCCACGATGCGCGCCCGGTTCGTCAGCGTCTCGGTGCCCCCGACTCGCTCGTAGCGTCCGTCCTGCAGCACGCGCAGGAGCTTCGTCTGGAGCGTCGCGTCGAGGTCCCCGATCTCGTCGAGAAAGAGCGTTCCGGTTCCCGCCATCTCCAGCCGCCCCGGCTTGCGGGCGGTGGC
>JBEKGQ010000323.1:0-7886 GCA_050012715.1 Polyangiaceae bacterium | reverse complement strand
CACGTTCCTCACCGTGAAGGGCGGCAAGGAAAACTGCGACGACTGCCTGCTCCAGGTCGACCCGACGACGGGCGACCTCGTCCAGAGCTACGGCAGCGTGAACCACCCCGACGTCTTCGGGCTCGCGTTCTGGGCGGGCACCGCCTACGGCTTCGACAACGGAGGCGACGTGTTCTCCATCGGGTGGGTGAACGGCGCGCTCACGACGACCGACATCCCGGTCGCGAATCCCCCGCCCGACCTGTCGTTCTGGGGCGCCGGATCCACGACCGCCGCGCCGCCCACCGCGGCGGACGGCGGCGGCATCCCCATTCAGTGAGCGCACGCGCGCCGGTCAGTCCTTCTCGAGCAGGAACTCTTGCACCTTGCCATCGGTGCTCCGGAGCATCGTCGCGCCGAGCTTCTGCTTTTCGAACACGATCTTCAGGCGCGTCGCTTCCATGCCGCCTCTCTCGGAGGTGCTCTCCAGCTCGACCGTCTTCGGCGATCCGAGAGGGGCGAGCGCGGCGGCGGCGGCCTTCGCCCGACCGTCGCTCACGTACGCGCTGAAGTCCGCCCCGATGGCGGCGCGATCGAGGGCGCCGCTCTGCAGCTGCGCCACGAGGGCGCGTGCCACGTCCTTGGCTGGCGGCCCGGCGACCGGCGGCGTCGCCGGCTCGCGATCCTTGAGCAGGAGGTCGAGGATCTCGTCAGTGAGGTCGTGCGGGTCGCTCGCGAGATCGTTCGAGAGGGCGATGACCGCGGACCGGAGGCGCGGGATCATGACGTTCCGCGCGAGGAACCCGTTCACCTCGCCGCCGTGCGAGAACACCGTCTCGCGCCGGCGCTGCGACACGACGAGGCCGCACGCGTATCCGGTGTTGCGGCCGTCGGCCAGCGTGCGCGGCGTCGACATCCGTCGGAGCGCGTCGCCGGTGACGACCTTGCCATCCATGAGCGCGAGGTCCCACTTCGCGAGGTCCGTCGGCGTCGCGTAGATGCCGCCCGCCGCTCCCAGCCACCCGGGGGCCTCGCGCTCCGCGCGCTCGTGCGCCCCCAGCGCGAAGGTCTCGTAGCCCTGGGCCAGCCCTTTGGTCCCGGCCTTGGGCTCGTAGGCGACGTGGAGCAGGTGAAACGGCGTGAAGATGCGCTGCTCGAAGAGCGTCCCCAGGGGCTCGAGCGTGACCCTCTCGAGGATGCGCCCGAGGAGAATGTACCCCGTGTTGCTGTAGGACCACCGCGTCCCGGGCTCGAAGTCGAGCTTCCCCGAGGCGTACCTGGCGAGGATGTCGTCCGCCGTGATGGGATGGCGCAGCCGATCGTCGACGAAGTCGAGCGGGTAGTAGTCCGGATAGCCCGAGACGTGCGCGGCCAGGTCCCCCACCGCGACATCGGCGGCGCGCGAGAGCTTCGGGAAGAACCGCGCCACCTTGTCGTCGAACGAGAGCTTCCCCTCGTCGGCGAGCATCAGGGCGGCGGCGCACGTGAACTGCTTGGTGACCGAGCCGATCCCGAAGGCCGTGTCGGCGTCCACCGGGACGTGGTCCTCGATCGAGCTCTCGCCGTATCCCTTCGCGAGCACGATCTTCCCGTCGCGCACGATGGCGAGCGAGAGCCCGACGAAGCCCTTTTCTTTCACCGTGGCCGCGACGTACCGATCGAGCGCGTCGAGGTCGAGCTTCTCGGGAAGCTTCGGCTTGACCTCGGCGTCCGCCTTCGCGTGGGTCAGTCGAACCGACCAGCCGAGCGGCACCATCGCCGCCGCGCTCACGACCGCCGCCACGATCCCCGTCTGCCACTTGCTCATGGCGCGGGATGATACGGCCTACTGCTGCCCGAGCGGCGGTACGAGCCCCTTCGGGTTGGCCGCGAGGTTCGCGCAGAACCCGCCCACCTGGGCGTGCGCGGCCGGCACGTCGAACGCCACGAAGTGCCCGTTGTCGCCCGGCGGAGGCACGAACTGCCCGAGCACGCCGCTCGCCTGCCCACCGGCGAGGTTCCCGGTGAGCCCACCCGAGGGGACGGTCACGTCGCCGAGCCCCCCCCACGCCGCCTGCACGATCGTGTGGACCCCCGGAGTCTCCCGCGGGAGCCCGAGCGCCACGGAGTGAATCTCGATGCCGAGCGGGGGCGCGTCCTCGTCGCCCGTACCGTCGGGGTTCACGCCCTCGGTCTGCAGGATGCTCTTGGGCGGAAACCCGGTGCGCGGCGACTGGATGATGTACTTCGCGTAGTTCAGCGGATCCGTCGCGTCGCCGATCATCTGGGCGAAGTTGAGGACGGGGTGAAAGAGGTTCAGCTCCGCCTGCTCCTCGGGGGTGATGAGCTGGAGCAGCGTCTCGAGCGCCTGCGAGACGCTCGGGGCCGGCTGCGTCTTGTAGAGCATCCCGACTTCGACCATCGCGCCGGAGCCGCTCAGCACCCCGCCGAGCGATTGCTTGTCGGCGGCGAGGAAGAGCGGACCGTCCGCGCCGCCCTCGGAGTGGCCGATGAAGATCACCTTCGTGCCGTCGAAGGTGACGGCCGTCCCGGTGCGCGACAGGCTCGCCGGCACCGTGAGGCTCGACTCGGTGAAGAGACGCGCGAGCTGCAGGAAGTCGATGGCACCCTGCTGCATGTTGGTGCGCAGCGCGGTGGGATTGTTGAGGTTGATGAAGAGGAGGTCCTGATCGCCGGCGTAGTTGGGGTCGCTCTCACCGGGAGAGCCCGGGCGATTCCCCGCGAACAGCTGGTTGATGCCGATCGAGGCCAGGCAGTGCTGCGACATGAGGTCGCCGAACGAGTCGTCCTCGTCGACGATGGAGCGGTAGTCGCCGCCGGTGCCGTGCGCGTAGAGCACGATGGGGTAGCCGCTGGCGGGCATGGGGCAAGCGGTGGCGTTGGGGACGACCAGGCAGAACGTCTGCGGGAACGTGTTCTGGAGGACGGGCTTGCCGGTGGCGTCGAAGACGAAGTTGCCCCCGCTGTTGGAGTAGGGCGGCGTGCCCTGCTGGTAATTGGGCGACGGGCCGTAGACGCCTTCGTAGACGTCGTAGTCCGTCGTCTGGTCGTCCGCGGTCCACTGCGTGGGGTCCGGGGTCGGCGCGGGCACGTTGGCGTGAACGTCGTCCGCGACCGCGAAGAGCTGCGCGGTCGGATCGTTGGTGGTGAAGACGGCGAGGTGGATGATGGAGCTCGCCGGGATGCCGTCGGCGGCGAGGTCGGCGACCGCGGGCGCGTAGAGATCGTGCGCCGCCTGGACGCGCGACTCGACCGGTGCGAGATCGAGCACCTCCGAGAGATCGCCGCTCGGCGTGATGGCGGCGCCGTTCGCGTCCTTCACCGCGTTCGTGACGACTATGGCGTACGTCGTGTTGGCGCGGAGCGGATAGCCGAGCGCCGGTTGCACCGCGAGCGTGTCGTGCACCCAGTAGATGCCGTCGGGCGCGGGCCAGAAGAACGTCTCGAGGAGCTTGTGTTTTCCGTGCTCGGGCGACGTCGGGTCGACGTCGATGAGCTCGACGCTCGACCCGGACATGGTCGCGCTGACCGGATCGGTGGGGAGCGTGGTCTGGTCGATGTCGGCGGTGAAGCGGACGTAGACCGCGGCCGAGGGGGAGAACCCGGTGAGCACCCCGGGCGTCGGAGGGCCGGCGTCGCCCAGATCCTCCGCGCCTCCGTCCGCGCCGAAGACGGGGCCGTACTCCGTGCCGCAGGTGGTGTCGATGTACTGCTGGAGGATGATCGTGAGGTGCGGGTTGTAAAAGCCGTTGCAGTGGATGGTGCCGTCGGCGTTCTTCCGCAGGTCGCTCGGCCAGGGGTGGTCGTAAAAGGCGAGGTCGGACAGATCCCCGAGCGAGGCGGGGACGATCCACACCGATTGCGTGTCGGTCGGTCCGCCGTCGCCGCCGCTGTGACTGGAAGACGACTTGGACGAGCAGCTCGCGAGGACGGCGAGCGGAAGCATCCACAGGCAAAGACGGCGCATCGCCACGCAGGATACCCCGTGCTAGGACCGTCGTCCCGCGATGTCCGCCGGACGCCGTCCCTCGTTCGCGGCCGGGTTTCCGGCATCTCCGGAGCTCGACGCCCTCGTGGATGCGTTCGCTCGCGGCGACTACGCCCACGTCCGCGCGGAGGCGCCGAAGCTCGAGCGCGACGCGGGCGACGAAGCCGTTCGTGCGGCGGCGAAGACGCTCGTGCAGAGGACCAAGCCCGACCCGCTGGCGGTGAGGCTGCTCGTCCTGACGGGCGTGCTCCTCGCCGTGCTGTCCGGCTGGTGGATCCTGCACGCCAAGCCGCCCACCGGCGCAGCGCCTACCGCGGCGCCGGTGGAGCGGGTCAATCACTGACGCCTGGACGGCGCCTCAGGGACGGCGCTCGGGAGGACGCGGCGGCTCGGGGTGGGGCGGCGCCGGACGCGCCGGCGCGGTGACCCAGTGCGCGGGGTGGTGCTCCCACTTGCCGCCCACCTCGACCCAGCGCGCCTGCTGGAAGGTACCGTCGTGGTGCGGCTCCCAGTGGCCCTTCTCCCAGAGATACTTGCCCCCCTCCCATTTCCACGAGCCGGCGGCCCAGACATCGGTCGGAGCCGGAGGCGTGCCTGGCGTCTCGGCCTGCGGCGCGGGCGGAGGCGTCGTCGACGTCTGATCGGGCGGGTCGGAGGTGTCGGCCGGCGCGGGCGCGGCGGCCGCGGCGGGGTCCGCCGTCGTTGCGGCGGCGGCCGCCGTGGTCGCAGCTGCCGGCGCGGGCGCGGCGCTGCCCGAGTTGTTGCATGCGCCGAGGGCCAGCAGCATCGCGGCGCCGACCGGCACGCTTCCATAGACCTTCGTCATCATCCGTGTTCCTCCTTCGCGGTTTCCTACCCGACCTGGTGCATGCGAAAGCTCGAGACGTTGGGATCGGCCTCGAGCGCGTTCAGAATCCATCGCGAGTCGCGCTCGAGGACCGCGACGTACCGCACCTCGATGCCTGGCGGCGGCGCCGGGAGCCCCCCGAAGCCGACCGCGCTGGCCTGCTCCGCGGTCATCACCTGCGCCTGCGTGTCGCGCAGTATGTCCGGCGAGAGCTCGAACGTCGACGTCCCCCGCGCGAGGTGCGCTTCGATGAGGATCATCTGGCGCATCAGCCGCCCGGTTCGTTCGAGCCGGGGATGCCCTTGATCTCCTTGCGGGCGTGCTTCCACGCGCGCTGGACGACCCACGACATCGAGCGCTGCAGCCGCTGCGCTTCCTTCTGAATCTCGTCCAGCATCGTCTCCGGGAAGTAGAGGCTCTGCTTCCTCTTGTCGGTCTTCGAGACGTCGGTGGAGCTCTTGCGCTCGTTGTCGCTCATGGTTTGGAGGGGCCATTGTCGCACGGGCCCGGCGCGAGCGTCGAGGGCTACTCCGCCGCTCTCGAGCCGGCGATCGAGGCCGCGCGCGGCACCGAGCGCTGCCGTCCCGCGATGTCCCCGTGCGTCACGGACCGGTGCAAGATGGTGGGCTTCAATCCCGGTGAGAGAGCGCTCGGCGTGGCCTCGCTCGACGGGAACATCTGCACGAAGGCCGGAGCGCGCTTGACGCGATCGGCGATGGTGCGCTCGAGGATCATCGACGTGTACTGATCCGCGCCGCGCTCGAGGGTGTTCGCGTTGAGGACGACGTCGAGGTCCTGCTTGCGGCACAGCGAGCGCAGGCCGGCGATGCGGCTGTCCATGGGCGACCAGCTGTCGGCGCACGTGCCGTTCTCGCTGACGCCCCACACGCCCGAGTCGGTGTTCACGAAGAGGGTCTGGTTGCCCGACGTGTGCCCGGGCGTCCGGAGCAGCATCACGCCGTCGCCGAGGACGAGGTCACCCTCGGTCAGCGACAGCCGCTCGATCTTCGCGCCGAGCTTTCCGTCGCGCACGTACCAGGCGCGCTGCAGCGGATGCAGGTCGTCCCAGTCGTTCCACTCGACGGCGGGGACGAGGACGGTCGCGCGCGGGAACCGCGGCGCGATGCGGCCATCCGCGGTCCCCAGGATGGGACGGAGGTCCTGCACGTGGAGGTGGTCGTAGGCGACGTAGTCGACGTCCTCCGGACGGAGGCCGAGGCGGGCGAGCTGGTCGGGCAGCGGCTCGAGCTCGCGGGCGATCACCGTCTGCACGCGCCGGGGTACGCGAGCCGCGAGGCGGGCGAAGTAAGGCGCCGTGCGCGCCCCGTCGACGTCGGTCGGGTTGAAGAGGAGCGTCTTCAGCTCGCCCGCCTGGAGGAACTGCACGACGAGGCAGCGATGCGTGAGGAGGATGTACGGCGCGGGCGAGATGGCCGCGCCGTAGAAGGCGTACTTCGTCGGATACGGCGTGACGACCAGCGGCAGCGTGCGGACGGCCACGGCACGGGGCCCGGCGGCGAAGCGGTCACGCAGGCGCTCGGCGGCGACTCGCACCGCGCGGAGGCGAGGCCCCGTCGCGCCGACGCTCCAGGCGCCGTCGAGGTCGACCACGGGCTTCGTGCCCGGCGGAGCGGCGTGGGTCATCGAAGCGGGAGCGTAGCCCGCATTTTGGAAGGGTTCCTCCCCCGCCCCGTCTAACGATATGGTCGGGGTCGGTCCCGGAGGCTCCCGTGAAGATCTCTCGCTCGCTGTTCCTCGCGTTGACGGGCGCCATCGGCGGCTCGAGCGCCTGTTACGTCGAGGGCCCACCGCCACCGCCTCCGCCTCGTCCGGTCGTGTACCAGTACGCCTCCGCTCCGGCCCCTGTCCCGTCGACGACCACCTACATCTACGTCAACCGCCGCGGCCAGCGCATCGCGACCCGGGTCGTCGTGAACAAGCGCCCCGCCCCGCCCGTCGGCGGCGCGACGTCGGACCCGACGTACCGGCCGCCGCCGCCGAACCTCGGCGTCACGAGCCCGTCGAGCGAGGGGATGTCCGCGCCTCCGCCTCCGCCGCCCGGGGTCAGCCACGTGAGCGACCCGGTCGTGCCGCCTCCCCGGCCGGCTCCGCCCAGCGAGGGCGGCGGGTGTCTCGACACCGCGCCGGTCTCGGTCCCGGACTGCAACCGCCTCCGGATCGACCCGAGCTGCGGCATCAAGAGCTTCGTCGTCCAGAGGTGCAACGCCTACCGCGCGTACTTCGACAGCGCGGTCGCGACGGTGGCCGTTTCCTGCATGGAAGCGATGTCGAGCAAACAGCTCTGCGACGCCGAGAACACGTACAGCTGCGGCAAGCAGGCGCTCGCCGAGGCGTGCCCCGACACGGAGCTCACGCAGCTCTGCTCGATCGCGGCGACCTCCTGCAAGACGACCGCGGCCGACTGCACCGCGCTCCTCTCGGGCCTCAACGAACCGGCCAAGCAGGAGGTCGCGAGGTGCATCGCGTCCGGGTGCCACGCGGGCCTCTACTCGTGCGTCGAGGGCCTGGGCTCGCACTGAGGTCCCGCGCTCGTGATCCCCGCGCCGCCGGACTGGAGCCGACGCCTCTTCACGGTGGGCGTCACGGGCACGAACGGCAAGACGTCGACCACGCGGTGGACCGCCGCGTGCCTCGCGCGCCTGGCGCGACCCGTGGCGCAGACGACGACGCTGGGCTCGTTCCTCGACGACGCGCCGCTCGAGGTGACGCGCGACTTCGATGGCTTCCTGGCGACGATGCGGGCCGGCCTCGACGCGGGCGGACGCTTCGCCGCCATCGAGGTGACGAGCGAGGCGCTGGCGCGGGGCTTCGCGCGCGCGTGGCCGTGCCGGATCGGCGTCTTCACGAACCTCACCCACGATCACCTCGACGCGCACGGCTCGCCCGAGCACTACCTCGCCAGCAAGGCGCAGCTCTTCGTCGGGGTGCCGCCGGGCGGCTGCGCCGTGCTCAACGGAGCCGACCCGGCGACGGAGCTGCTGGCGGAGGTCATCCCGGAGGGGGTACGCGTGGTGCGCTACGCGGTCCCATCACGGGGCGAGGCCCCGCGCG
>JBEKGQ010000322.1:0-7897 GCA_050012715.1 Polyangiaceae bacterium | reverse complement strand
GCCGGACGACGGCCCGGGTCTCGATGGCGAGCGCGAGATCGCGGTCGAGTCGGTGAGCGTTCTCGGGGCTCGCGTCGACGCCGTCCCGCACCTCGCCCTCGCGTCCTCGCCGTGCGTCCGCCCCTACCCGGGAATGCGCTGCTGGGCCAGCGCCCCGCTGCGCCTCGTCATCGACGACGTCGACCGCAACCACCCCCTCGTCGCCGAGCGCTCCATCAAGGCCGAGGTGGGCGGGGCCATCGTGTTCCGGGACGCGGGTCACAAGGCCCAGATGATCCGTGTCCTCGGGCCGCGGAGCTCGCCGGTGGGCCCCATCGGGCGGCTGCGAGCCACGCTGCGGCCTTTCGTCGTGCGCTTCACACCGGGCGGTGCGCCCGCCATCGGCGGCACGGACGTGGGGGCGGTCAACGCGCTCCGCGCCGAGATCGCGTCGGCCTCCGGGATCTGGGGCCAGTGCGGCCTCACGCTGGGGGATCCGCGCACGCAAGAGATCAAGCTCGTCGACCCGCCGCCGTCGCACCTGGTCGCGCTGGGGGACGACCTCGGGATCTCTGCGAGCGGCGGCGAGATTCACCTGCGCGCCGACGGGAAGGCGTTCTCCGTGACGACCGCGCCGGGCGAGTCCCCCGACCGGGTCGCCTCCGACCTCGCGCTCGCCGCGGAGCACGCGGGCCTCTCGGCGGTCGTGTCGCCCAACGCACGCATCGGTCCGGGCCTTGCGCCGAGCGTCGACGTCTCGATCCGGCGCAAGGACGGCGTGCTCGTCGCGGTCGAGGCCGCGCCGGGCTTCGCCGTCTCGACGGACGCGACGCTCAGCGTCCGGATCGGCTCGGTGGACCTGTCCGATGGTCTCCAGCACTTCACGGACATGGATGCCATGGCCGGCACGCTCGAGGAGCGAACGCTGCTCAAGGCGCTCGACGACGGCGACTCGTCGACGATCGAGGTCGTCGTCGTGCCGCTCTTCGCCGGGGGAGGGCGCATCGGCGAGTCGTTCATCGGCAGCGACCTCTCCAGCGTCCGCAACGTCGTGCTGCTCGACCGCGCCGGGATCCGCGCGCGAAAGAGCAGCCTGACCCTCGCCCACGAGCTCGGGCACGTGCTCATGGATCTGCCCGGGCATCCGGACGACTACGGCGTCGACACGCCGACCCTCTTGATGGACTCCGACGCCGCCGATGCCTCGCCCTTCGGCCCGCGGCGAATCTCGCTCGACGAGTGCGCGCGCGTGGTCCGGCAGGCCGGCCCGAAGGCGAGGGTGCCCCTCCTCGTCGATGCTCCCATCGCGCCGCTGCCCGCCGAGACCAAGCGCTAGCGCGCGGTCACTGGGGGTTGATCACCGTGAGCTGCGTGCCGCCCGCGTAGGCGTAGCTCACGTACGAGTCGAACCCGTAGGCGATGACACCCACGGCTTCGTCGGCCTGGATGTGGTGCACGCCGTCGTTCTGTTTGCCGGGCTGGACATTGTTCGGCGGCGCCTGGGAGTTGTCGATGATCGGGTACGAGAGCTGGTAGCGGTACGTCCAGAACGGCGGCGTGGGTGACCCGCGGGCCTCGGCGGTGAGCCCGTCGGACGGCGTGATGTCCGAGTCGGTCGAGTCGAGCAGCAGCCCGTCGATGTAGACGTGGGCTTCGCTCGGGGCGACGACGACGAGGTAGTCGAAGACGTACTTGTCGGGGGTGAGCAGCACGTAGTCGTTCCGCCACTGCTCGCGTGGCGAAGGGAAGAGGGTGCTCGGATCGCCCCCCGGGAGCCCGCGCGGGACGCCGCCCTGGTCCTGGCTCGATTGCACCTCGAGCACCATCGTGGGCTGGTCCGCGTCGAGGAGGAAGTCGTTCTGCGAGAAGATCGTCTCGGACGCGCCCTGGCCGACGAGGTCGAACGCGTCGTACGGCGTCGGGAGCGTCGTCGTGACGTGCGTCGTCCCCGGCGTCGCGGTGACGACGCGGTAGTACTCCGTCTCCTGCACCTCGCCGATGTCACCCCCGGCCGCGATGACGGCGCTGGTCCGGTTCGGCATCTTGGCCAGCACGTACGATTTGCCCACCGTGCGGAGGGGCGACGTCTGGTGTTCGAGGTGATCGGCGCAGCAGTACCGGTCCGAGATGCTCTGGTAGTAGGGCGCGTCGGAGGCCTCGCTCCCGGGGAACACGGCCACCGGCTGGTCGGCGCTGATGAGCGAGCCGGTGAAGTCGGCGTTGAAGTCGCCGGTCTCGAGGTTGAGCACCTCGTAGGCCTGGAGCGTCGCCGTGCCGCTCGTGCCGATGGCGAGGCCGTCGGAGAACGGGCCGCCGGGGATGACGCGCGCGTTCGTCGTCACCTGGACGTGGGTGTCGTCGCGCGTGGCGATGATGGCCACGAAGGCGCGCAGGTTGATGCCGAAATTGGTCGTGGGGTCCGACGTGATGGCGATGGTCTGCGGCCACGCGGGGACGACGTACGCCAGTCCCTGGCCGCTGTTGAGGCCCGACACCGGGAGGAGCTGCGACGCGTCGTTGGAGAAGACGTTGACGTTGTCCAGCGGGTTGAACTGGTACGCGACGATGGGAAAGTCGCTCGTGACCTTGTAGGCGTGGCGCGTGAGCGCGGTGCCCGTTCCGGTGTTGAACGTCCCGTCGGCCGAGCCGTCCACCTCGCGCGGCCCCAGGTTGAACACCTCGAGGTTCTGCGGCGCGATGACCGCGGTCGCGATCACCTGCGTCGCATGCGTCGCGTCGCCCGGCATCGAGTCGTCCTGCTCCACGGTGACCGTGGCCGCGACGTCGGACTGTACGTTCGACACGACGATCGCGTACTGCTGCGCGGCGGCGTTCTCGGACGGTGAGATGTCCGCGTTGTCGAGATCGGCGCCCCAGTATTCGCAGCCCACGTTCGACTGCTCGGCGGAGGCCTGGTCGCAGAGCTCCACGCACGCCCCGGCACGGCACGCGAGACCCTGCGTCGTGTCGCACGCGGTCGTGCTCGCCCACGTGCTCCCGGTGGGGTCGCAGGTGGCCGGCGATTGCTGCTGGCAGCTCGTGGCCCCGGGCTCGCACGTGGCGCAAGCCGCCAGCGCCGCGGCGCAGACCTGCCCGCTGGTGCTGCAGTCCGTCGTCGACTGCCAGGACGCCGCCCCCGATGTGATGCCGCACGTCTGGACCGTGCTCCCGCTGCACCGGGCCTCGCCCACGGTGCAGACCGGCTTCACGTCCGTGACGATGTCGCGGTACGCGGGATCGTAGTGGCAGGCCCCTCCCGCGGCGAGCACCGCCAGGATCCCGCCGGCGAGCCGCTGCGCCGGCCGCACGTCAGTACGACCCGCTCGCCACGTCCGCCGCATAGGCGTTCCACGCCGACGAGGTGAGCTGCCCCGACCGCACCGACCCGTACTGGAAGCCGTTGATGCGGGCAATCGCGAAGCTCGTCGTCAGCGGTCCGTGAATGAGCTGGGCGACGCCCGGCACCTGCGAGAGGTCGGGCAGCTCGAAGGAGAGATCGCTGCCGGGGGCGACGATCTGCCACGCCACGAGGCCGTTGCCGGTGGACACGGTCAGGACCGCGAGGTCGATCGGGCCGGTGGCCTGAAGCTGCACCTGGGTCCCGCTCCAGGTCGCGCTCGATGGCTGGAGGAGCACCGGGATGTCGAAGAACCCGCCGAGCGAGAGCGGATCGTTGGCGTCCGTGGTCTCGACGCCGTTGACGGCGGTGACCGGGTTGTTGCCGCCGGAGTTGGAGGCGATCGCGGAGACGTCGTAGGCGGCGCCGGTGAGCGTGCCGTCGAGCGCGGGGACACCGACGAAGTCAACGTCGCCCGACACGGGGAGCAAGGATGTGCTCGTCCCCTGCGGCAAACCCGCGTAGCTGCCGGCGCCGAGATCCATGGCGACGGTCATCGTCAGAAGCGACGGACCTCGCGCCGTGCTCGGGGGCGGCTGCGGCACGGTCGTGAGCGCTCGATCCAGGACCGTGGTCATGGGGATGTCCGCGCCGCTCGTGATGACGTTGGGCTCCACGGGCACCCCGCGCACGACGCCCATGGCGAACGGCTCGAAGCGGATCGCCTGCCCGGCGTCGGTGTCCTCCTCGAGGCCGGCCAGCGCGTAGAGCGTCGTGTTTCCCGGCACCGCTTGCAGCGTGTACGCGTAGCCGATGTCACCGGAGGACATCGGGGTCGTCCCCGACGACGGGTCGGGGAGCGAGACCCCCCCCACCGGCGAGCCCGCCGCGGTGAACACGTAGGCCACTTGCCGCTCGCCGGCCGCAGGCGAAGGGATGTTGCTCCAGGGCGCCCGGTTGCCCTCGATGCCGCTCGACCAGACGAGCTCCCCCTCGATGGTGCCCACGTCCTGCGGGATGTAGTTGCCGCTGGACCCAGGATCGCCGGCGCATGATGGCTCGAGCACCGGCGTCAGGTAGACGGTGACGCTGTCGACCGGCACGTCCACGTACGTCATCGGCTGGTGGCACTTGGCGGCGACCGTCACCGTCACCGTGCCGTTCAACGAGGAGCCCGTCAGCTGGACCGCGCCGCTCACGCCGATGGTCCCGACGACCGCCGTCGCGAGGTTCGAGCCGGCGATCACCTGACCACCCTGGAGCGCCACGCCGGTCCACGCGTCGAACGCGAGCACCGTGAGCGTGCCCGAAAGCGCGCCGCCGTAGAGCCCTCCGCGGTACCCGTCGGGCGAGTCGCTGTAGACGAACGCGTCGTCGGCCTCCTCGGTCGACCCGTCGGCGTTCGTCACGAGGACGCTCTGCGAGCCGGGGCCGTTCGCGGGAGGCGTCGTGCACGCGAGATCGGTGGCGTCCGTGAATGTGACCGCGGTGCACGGGTTGCCGCCGACGGCGATCGTGGAGGCGGCCGTCCATTGCGTACCGCTGCCCTTCAGCGCGATGCGCGTTCCGCCCGTCGTAGCGCCCGTCCCGGGCGTCACGGCGAACGCGTCGTAGATGAAGCCGGAGGGGAGGGTGGCCTGCGCGGCGGTGTCGAGGTTCTGCACCCGCACGTCGACCGGCCCCGGCGTGCCCTGCGGGGTGAGGACGGCGATCGACGTGGGGTTGCTCGCGAAGACGTCGCTCGACGGGAGCTGGGTGGGACCGATCCAGACCGCGATGTTCGACGAGAACCCGCGGCCGGCGATGGTACTCCGGGTGCCGCCGGTCCAGGGGCCATGCGAGGGCTGGAGCCCCGTCACCGCGAAGGGGGGTCCGAGGTTCAGCTCGTCGAGCATCCCGCTGTCGTCGCCGAAGGACGTCTGGGGAGGAGTCCCCGCGTCGTCCACCACCGGGTTCAGGGCCGGGCCTCCGCCGGGAATACACGCCGAGGCCGCGGCGATCCCGGTGATCGCGGTCGCCGCGAGCGCGCTGCGCCAGGTCCGCGTCTTCAAGCCAGCCTCCCTGCGGGAGCCTGGCTCAGACCATCCGCTCGCAAGCTCGCGGGGTAGGTTCAAGATGAGGCTCACGGCTAGCGTATGCCAAGGTGCCCCGGGCGCAACGCCGGAGGGCGGCCCTGGCGGCTCCTTCTGCCGCGTCGCAGGACGGTCCCGGCGGGCTCCTTGCGCAACGCGGCATTGGTCCTACGATACGCGTCATGGCCTTCCCGCTCCCCCAGCGCTCGCTGCGCGACTACCTCGCCCAGTACAAGCAAGAGCACACGAAGCTCGGGACCAAGCTCACCCACATGGTAGGCATCCCGATGATCGTCGCGTCGTTCCCGACGGCCCTCGTCAGCCCCCCGGTGGCGGGAGGCCTCTTCGTCGGCGGATGGGCGCTCCAGCTCGTCGGGCACAAGGTGTTCGAGAAGAACAAGCCCGCGTTCCTGTCCGACCCCTACTACCTGCTGGTCGGGCCGGTCTGGGTTGGGGCGGAGTGGATGGAGCTCTTCGGGCTGCCGCTGCCCGACGTGTTCCACGCCGAAGCGCCGCCGTCCGACGTCGCCGTCACCGAGCCGGCGACGACGGAAGCGAACGGCCAGGCCGCGGCCACCGCGAGCTGAGCTAGGCCGTCGGCACGGCGCCCCGGAGGAGGGCGAGCGCCGTGGTCTTTCGTGAAGCTTCGCCCGGCCCGACGCATGCCGGGCAGCCGGAGGAGCAGACGCACGTCTCGATGAGGCGCAGAGCGCGCGCGAGGAGCACGTCGCGCTGCTCCCAGATGCGCTCCGCGAGCCCTGTCCCCCCGGGCACGTGCTCGTAGACGAAGAGGGTCGGGCTGTAGCCCGGCGTCAGCCCGCCGTGCGTCTTGCGCGGCATGTCGCCGTCGAGCGCCGTGTCGCCGAGCGTCGTCCCCAGGTCGCGCGGATCGCACATGAGCGCCAGCGTCGCCACCGTCTCCAGCGCGAGCCCGATGCCGCGCAGCGCGTCGATCGCCGCCGCGCGTCCCTCCGGCAGCCGCGCGCACGCCGCGTCCGGCACCGTGACCCACATCGCGGTCGTGTGCATCTGCATCTCGGGCAGCCGCACCTCGCCGTAGCCCGTGTTCTCGTGCGTGTAGAATTTGATCTTCTTGTACCCGACGACCTTCTCCACGACCGCCACCTCGCCCCAGCCGCTCGACCACTCGCTCTGGACGATCGGGCCCCGGCCGCTCTCCTCGATGACCGACACCTGGACGTAGGTCATCGCGTCGGTCCAGTAGTCCGGCTCCACCTTCTTCACGAAGGCCTTGTGGTTCTCGTGGTCGAATCGCTCGACCTGCCAGCACTCGCCGTCGTGCTGGTAGATGGCCTGCTCGTGGAGCATCGTGTGCGCAGCGCGCCAGTCGAGCTCGCCGATGGCCTGGTCGCGCGCCACGTCGATGATGACGACGTTGTCCCAGCCCACGCTGCGGAGCGACACGTCGTTCGCCGGGTACGCGTCCGCCGCCCAGTGGAACGTCGCCCCCGACTCGTGGAGCACGCGGTGGCGCACGAGAAACCCGAGCGCCTCTTCGGTCTCGGTGACACCGAGTGAGCCGAACGCCTCGCCGCGCTTGAAGGGCATCTCGAACGCGGCGCACTTCAGGTGCTGCACGAGGATCTCGACGTTGTCCGGATCGACGCGCGCCTCTTCCACCGGCGAGCCCAGAAAGTAGCCCGGCTCGCGCGCCAGGTACTGATCGAGCGGTGCGCTCGACGACACGAGGACCCCGATGCTCTGCTCGCCGCGGCGGCCTGCGCGGCCCAGGCGCTGCCACGTCGCCGCGATGGAGCCCGGGTATCCCGCGCACACCACCGCGTCGAGCTCGCCGATGTCGATCCCCAGCTCGAGCGCGTTCGTCGCCACGACGCAGAGGATCTCGCCGCTGCGCAGGCGCCGCTCGATGTCGCGTCGCTGATCGGGAAGGTACCCCCCGCGATAGGCCATGATGCGCGACGGGTCGATGCCCGTGCCGCGATCGGTGCGGCCGGAGCGGGTCGCCACCGCGTCGCGAAGGTACCGCAGCATCACCTCGACCGAGCTCCGCGACTGGCCGAACACGATGGTCGGGACCTCGGCGCGCACGAGGTCGGCCGCGAGCATCACCGACTGCTTCACGTAGCTCGCGCGGATCCCGAGCTCGGAGTTCACGACCGGCGGATTGAAGAGAAAGAAGCGCCGCTGCCCGCGCGGCGCGCCGCTCTCGTCGAGGAGCTCCACCTCGTCCGTCCCGACGCCGAACATCCGCGCCGCGTGCTCGCGCGGGTTGCCGATGGTCGCCGTGGCCCCGATGAGCTGCGGCCGCGAGCCGTGAAAGCGGGCGACGCGCAGGAGCCGGCGGAGCACGTTGGCCACGTGCGAGCCGAAGACGCCCTTGTACGTGTGGAGCTCGTCGACCACGACGTAGCGCAGGTGCTGGAGCGTGCGCGCCCAGCTCGTGTGGTGCGGCAGGATGCCGGTGTGGAGCATGTCCGGGTTCGTGAGGACGATCCCCGCGCGCTCGCGCGCCGCCCGCCGCGCGTCG
>JBEKGQ010000321.1:0-7897 GCA_050012715.1 Polyangiaceae bacterium | reverse complement strand
AGCGCTCGCCCGACCGCCTCGAGCTCGTGCGCGCGATGCTCCAGCTGGACAACGGCATGCTCGCCGCGCGCGTTCACGACAACCAGGCCTCGGGCTCGGCCACGAGCCTCGCGTCCTCCGACGGCCTCGCGTTCATCCCGGCCGGCGAGGGCTCGGTCGACGCCGGCGCCTTCGTCGACTTCCTGCGGTGGAGCGACGCGTGAGAGCGATCGCCGGCGTCTTCGTCGGCGGCGCCGGGACTCGGATGGGGGGGCGGCCGAAGGGCCTCCTGCCGGGGCCGGGCGGAGCGACCCTCGTCGCGCGGTGGGTCACGCTGCTGGGGGAGCTCGGCGTTCCGGTGGTGCTGGTGGGCGAAGGGAGCGCCTACCAGGGACTGGGGCTGCCGATGCTGGCGGACGAGCCGCCCGGGATCGGGCCGCTGGGCGGCCTCGTGGCGCTGCTCCGTCACGCCGGCGGGGCCCCCGTGCTCGCCCTGGCGTGCGACCTGCCCTTCGCACCCCGGGCCCTCGTCGAGCGGCTGCTGGGCGCGCCCTTCGACGCCCCCGTCGTCGCTCCGCGCCGCGACGGGCGCTGGGAGCCGCTCTTCGCGCGCTACGAGGCGGCGCGCGTCCTTCCTCGCGCCGTGGCGCGGGCGGCCTCGGAGCACCACGGCCTCCAGGGGCTCCTCGACGACGTCGGCGCCGATGTCCTGCCGCTCCTCCCGGACGAGGAGACGGAGCTTCGCGACTGGGACTCGCCCGCGGACGTCGCCGCCGACGGGCACGTCGTCGGCGCTAGAGGGTCTTGAGGTACTCGAGGACCGCGCGCCGATCCTCCGGGGGGAGATCGCTGAGGAAGCGGTGCCCCTCCACGCCGTAGCCGGGGAGCGTCCCGTCGTAGGCGTAGCCCCGCGCCGGCTTCTCCCCCTCGCGGAGCGGCGTCCACCGCGAGCCGAGCTTCGCGAGGTCGTACGGCGCGTCGACGTCGACCGCGAAGCGGCGCGGCCGCTCGTCCGGCTTCATCGCCATCACCTCGATGCTCGGCCACTGGCCGATGTGCCCGTACGTCCCGCGCGCCCACACGTCGAGCAGCACCGGCGGGATGTACCCGCCCGTCGCGCCCACCGTCGACACGCCGCGCGCCAGTGGAACGCTGTTCGCGGCCGCGACGAACGCCGGCGTCACCGCCTCCATGCGCGCCGGGTCCGTCCCGACGAGGGCCGCCGGCACGACGCGCTCGCGGTATCGCAGGCGCGGCTGCGGCCCTCCGGGCGGGGCGTAGAAGCCGTGGCAGCGCGCGCACGTCGCGTCGAAGGCCGCGTGCCCGCGCTCCGCGAGCGCCGCGTCGACCGGCCCCGGGTAGGCGAGGTCGCGCTCGAAGTGCTTGAGGAACATGTAGAGGCTCGTCGCGATGTGCCGGTGCGTCTCGAACCACTCGGGGCGGGCGCCGAACGCGAAGTCCGCCTCCGCCGCGAGGGCCACCGGCGACCCGGTGCCGACGCCGTCCCAGCTCAGCGTGTCGCGCCACGCGAAGCCGCGCACGTCGGGGATCTTGGCCCACCCGACGACGGGCCCGAGCGGCACGTGCGTCCCGTGGGCGCCGAGCGCCAGGGCGAAGCTCTCGATGGTGGCCACGCGTCCCGGCAGCCCCGCCGCGAACCGCTCGACGTCCGCCCCGCGCGCCTCGGCGCGCTCGCGCAGCGCCGACACCGTCGCGCGCACGATGGCGAGGCGCGTCGCCTCCGGCCACGCGATGTCGTGCTCGCGCGCCGTCTTGTTCGCGAGCGCGAGCACGCTCTCGGTCGTGAAGGACGGATCGCGCGCGATGTGCACGAACGCCGCGTCGTAGGCGTGCGCGCGTACGTGGGTGCTGCCGAGCCCCGACACGACGCGGTCGCCGGTGGGCAGGTGCAGCCGCTCGGCGTGGCAGAGCTGGCAGTTCATGACGACGAAGGGGACGCGCGTGTTCGGGTCCGTCGTCAGGTGGAAGCCCACCGGGAGCGCCCCGGGAGGGCCGTCGACGAGGAGGCCGAAGCGGTCGGCGAACTTCGCGAGGTCGCCGCCCATCTCGCTCGGGAAGCCCTCGATGAGCGCGAGCCACACCGGGTAGGCGACGCCCGTCGCGTAGGGGTCGCCTCCGCCGAGGCGCGAGAAGTAGGCGTCGCCGGCGGCGGGGGAGATCCCGTGGTCGTGGTACTCGTCGGGGTCGCTGACGATAGGCCCGGCCGCGGTCGCGGGCGCGGGCGCGAGCGCGGCCGCGGGCGCGGGCGCGGGCGCGGGCGCGCACGCGGTGAAGGCCAGCGCGACGGCCACGGCGACGGCGCAGGCGAGGAGGGCGTGGGGGCGCCTCACTTGCCGGCGTCCTCGTCGTGGGGGTGCGGCTGCTCGTGCTCGACGCAGCGGGCGTCCTCCCAGCCGACCCAGTAGGCGCCCTCGGGGCCGTGCTCGCGCTTCCAGATCGGCACGCGCGCCTTCACGCGATCGATGAGGGCCCGGCACGCGGCGAACGCCTCGCCCCGGTGCGGCGCGCTCGCCGCGCACACGACCGCGGTGTCCCCGATCGCCAGCGACCCGGTGCGGTGGAGCACGGCGAGGCGCAGGCCCGGTGTCGCCGCCCCGAGCTCCTCGGCGATGCGCCGCATCTCCGCGAGCGCCATCGCCGCGTACGCCTCGTACTCGAGCTTCACCACCGCGCGGCCCTCGTTGTGGTCGCGCACCGCCCCGAGAAAGAGGCACACCGCGCCCGCTCCCGCGTGCTTCACGTGCGCCACCGCCTCGTCGAGCGACAGCGCCTCGCGGCGGAGCGCGAGCAGCGGTGACGGCGGCGCGGACGCAGCGGCCGGCGGGCTCACGACCGCTCTCCGGGGCGCGTCACGGGCCCGCTCTTGCCGCCGCTCTTCGACTCGAGGCGCACGCCGTCGATCGTCGCCCAGCGGTCGGCGCTCTTGATCATGTCGTACACCGTCAGCGAGGCGACGCTCGCCGCGACCATCGCCTCCATCTCGACGCCCGTGCGGTCGACCGCCTCGACGGTCGCGCGGACGCGCACCTCGCCCCGGGTCGCGTCGAGCTCCAGCTCCACCGCGGCGCCCGTCGTTCGCACCGGGTGACACAGCGGCACGAGCTCCGGCGTGCGCTTCGCGGCGAGGATCCCCGCGACGCGCGCCGCGGCGAGCACGTCGCCCTTCGCGAGCGTCCCGGCCGCGATGGCCTGCACCGTCTCGCGCGTCGTGCGTACGCGCGCGCTCGCCACCGCGCGGCGCGCGGTCTCGGCCTTCGCGCCGACGGCCACCATGTGGACCTCGCCGGCCGGCGTGACGTGCGTCAGCGCCGGCGGCGCCGCTCCGTTGGAGCCGACGATCTCGTCGTACGCCGCCGCGAGCTTCTCGGGCTTGCCGGCGAGGGCGGACTTGACGAGCGCATAGCGCCCCAGCGCGTCGAGCGCGCGCCAGCGAGCCGCGTCGAGGGCGCGCGGCGGAGACGAGACCAGGAGCGCGGCCACGAGGGACTCCGGCGGGGTGCCCCCGTCGGGCTCGGCCACGGAGGGAATGGCGACCGGCGGCGGATGGGCCGCGGCGATGACGGCCTCGACGGACGCCTCCACGCGGGCCTCCGTCCCCGCGCGCACGAGGAGCTGCCGGTGCCCGGCCGGGAGCGACAGCCACGCCTCGAGGGACATCTTGCGGCCCAGCACGTCGAGCACCCGGCGCGCGGCGAGAGGCAGGAACGGCAGGTCGTCGTCGATCGCCTCGAAGGCGTACACGCCCGGGCTCGCCATGGCGGGCCGAACATGGCACGGGCTGGCGCGGAGCGAAACCGCCGTCGTCCCCCGGCGTATTTGCTAGGGTTCCTTGGTCTCGATGAATGCCGCCCCCCAGCGCCGACACGCCCTTCCCCTGGCGGGAGAGGCCCCCCGGATCGAGCCGCGGACGGTGCGCGTCTCGCTGACGGACCGCTGCGATCTGGCGTGCGTCTACTGTCGCCCTTCGCGGAGCGACGGCTACCTGGAGAAGCGGCTCGACGACGACGCGTGGCGGGCGATGGTGCGGGCGCTCGTGCAGGCGGGCGTGCGGCGCGTGCGCATCACCGGGGGCGAGCCGCTCCTGCATCCGCGCGTGACGGAGCTCGTGCGCTACGTCGCGTCCCTCGGCGTCGACGACCTCGCGCTGACCACGAACGCCACCCTCCTCGCGAAGCTCGCCCGCCCGCTGCGCGAGGCCGGCCTCCGGCGCCTCACCGTGTCGCTCGACTCGCTCGTGCCGGAGCGGTTCTGGCGCATCACGCGCGGCGGGAGGCTCGAGACGGTGCTCGCCGGCATCGAGGCGGCGCGCGCCGTCGGCTTCGACGAGATGAAGCTGAACACCGTCGTCCTCCGCGGCGACAACGACGACGAGCTCGGCGACATCGTCGAGTGGGCCTGGTCGCGCGGCATCGTCCCGCGCTTCATCGAGCTGATGCACATCGGGGAGGGGGCCAAGCTCCCGCCGGCGAAGCTCGTGGGACACGACGAAATGCGCGCGCGCCTCGCCCACCTGCTGGGCGACGGGCCGGGCGAGCCGCAGCCGGACCGCGGGCCGGCGAAGTACGTGAGCGCACGACGCGATCCGAGCCTGCGCGTCGGCTTCATCACCGGCACCACCGACACGTATTGCGCCACGTGCGACCGGCTCCGGGTCGCGTCCGACGGCGCGCTCCGTCCGTGCCTCGCGACCAACGACGGCGTCGAGGGGATGGAGCTCGCGACGAAGGGCGACGTGCCGGGTCTCGTGCGAGCGATCGCCGAGGCGTGGACGCTGAAGCCCGACGGCCGCACCTGGAAGGGGTGCACCGAGGAGACGGCGGCCGACGTGTCGATGCGCGCCATCGGAGGGTAGACTGGTGCGCATGCCGCCCCGATCGTTTGCCCTGTCCGCGGGTCTCGTGGCTCTCGGCTTCGTGGTGTCTCAGTGTGGAGGCGCGTCGAACACGCTCGACGGAGCGGGGGGACCGGACGCGTCGACCGACCAGGGCGGCACTTCCGGAAGCAGCGGAAGTGGCTCGAGCAGCACCAGCGGCTCGAGCAGCGGGAGCTCCGGTGGGAGCGGCGGCAGCAGCGGATCCTCCAGCGGCAGCACCGGCTCCGGCAGCGGAGGGTCCAGCGGCGGCGGCGGCGGCTCGAGCGGATCGGGCAGCGGCTCCTCCAGCGGCGGCAGCAGCGGATCGAGCAGCGGCAGCTCCAGTGGCTCGAGCAGCGGATCCTCCAGCGGCAGCAGCAGCGGATCGTCCAGCGGGAGCTCCAGTGGCAGCAGCAGTGGCTCGAGCAGCGGCAGCTCCAGCGGGTCCGGCAGCGGCGGGAATTCCGACGGCGGGGGCGCGCTCACGTGCGGGCCCAGCATGACGTGCACCTCCGGCGAGTACTGCCTGGTGACGGAGGGTGGCGTCATCCTCCCCGACGGCGGGGGCCCGACCTACAAGTGCACGAAGTACCCGATCACCTGCACGAACGGCGCCTCCTGCCAGTGCCTCGCGGTGGGACAGGCCGGCTGCACGTGCACCGCGAGCAGCGCGGGGTACACCGTGACGTGCATGTTTCCGTGACGCGCGCGTGGTAGGGAGAGCGCGATGCGATCGCGAGCGTTGTTCGGGCTGACCGCGGCCGGCCTGGTCGTGTGCACCGCAACCTGGGCAGGGTGCTCGGGGAGCAGCGCCGGTGTGGGCGCGGGCACCGACGGCGGGGCCGGCGATGCGTCGATGGGAAGCTCGGGGTCGACGAGCTCCAGCGGTGGCGGATCGACGAGCAGCAGCGGCGGCAGCTCCGGGAGCGGCTCGGGAAGCAGCTCCGGGAGCAGCAGCGGATCGAGCAGCGGCGGCTCGACGGAAGCCGGCGCCAGCACGTGCCCCACGGTCCCGTGCTCCACCGGCACCTGCTGCGCGGACCTCACCACCGACCTCCCGACCTGCGCCGCGACCTGCGCGTCGAGCGACACCATCGCGTGCATCGGCGCGGCCAACTGCGGCGGAAGTACGCCCGACTGCTGCGCGACCGACGTCCTCGACGGCATGGACGCGGGCGAGTCCTTCCCGCACTGCTACACGGCGTCGCTCACGACGAAGTGCGGGAAATGCGCGTCGAGCATCCAGCTCAGTTGCAACGCGACCCAGATGCTTCACGTCTGCCAGGCCGCCAGCGAGTGCGCCGACGACACGGCGAACCCGAACTGCTGCGTCGTGGGGAGCTACCACGTGTGCGTGAACGACGAGCTGAAGCTCCTCGGCAGCCTGAGCTGCCTCTAGGTTTCGTCGCTACTTCTCGTCGTAGGCGAGGAGCCGCGCGTCGTGGAGCTCGGCCACCGCGCGGAGGAAGTCCGGCGACGGGACGGCTTCCATCAGCTCGAGCAGCGTCTTCGAGCCGTCGATGCGCTCGAGCAGCGCCTTGGCCCCGGGCGAGATGTCGAACCACGCGAGGTCGGCCTCGGGCACCGCCAGGCGCACGCGCCGGTTCAGTGGCGGCGGGGTGAGCTGCGTCGTCAGCTTGGAGTCGGACGCCACGCGAAGCGCAGATTCGCTGCTCTTCGCGAACTCCTCCGGATCGAACGGGGGCGGCGACGTGGGCTGCTTGGAGTCCGTCACACTGCCGCTCATTATGCTCCGCTTCCAGCGGAACCTGCAAATAGCCCGGCCGCCCTTCGCAAGGGCCCGCTCAGGCAGGCGCCAGATAGCGTAGGACCATGTCGGTGAGCTCGGCGACCACCTCGCTCCGGCGCGGGTCCTTCAGCTCCGCGAGGACGGCGGCGTGGGTCACCGCCTCGACCAGGTTGCAGAGGACGAACGCCGCCGCCTCGAGTCGGCTCGGCCGGACGTCCCCCCGCCTCACGGTGAGAAAGGCCGCGACGAGGACCTCGACCTCGCGCTCGACGCCGACGACGCCCTCCAGCTTGCCGATGCGGGGCACCTGCTCGATGAGCACCTTGTGGAGTCGCGGGTCGATCCGGTGGGCGTCGAACATCGAGTCGATCATCGTCCGCACCGCGACGTCGAGCGGCGCCGTCGACACCTCCGCCAGCTTGGCGGTCACGAGGGCCGTCATCTGCTCGACGTGGCGGTCGACCAGCGCGGCGACGAGCGCCTCCTTGCTCGGGAAGTATTGATAGAGCGAGCCGACGCTCACCCCCGCCGCCATCGCGACCCGGTTGGTGCTCGCGCGGTCGTAGCCCGTACTGCAGAGAACACGAGCGGTGGCGTCGAGGATGCACTCGACGGTGTCCTGCGAGCGCTGCTGACGCGGTTTTTTCCGGGGTGTCGTGCGCGGGCGTCGGGTCATGGAGCGCTCTCCTGAATGCGAGTTGTCGATGTGAGCCATCGCTCGCATATTCATCTGCAACAAGGAGGCACGTGATGCAAGCCCTGAAAAACCGCCTCGCCTTCGCCCGTACGCTCTGGAGCTTCGTCGACCTCGTGAAGCACCCGGATCACCTGGACCGCGTCTTCGAGATCTCGGACGGCATGGTGAAGCAGCGCACCGAGGTGCTCGAGAAGATGGCCGAGTTCTTCTCCCGCGACCCGCGTGGGGCCCAGGCCATCCGCGACAAGCACCGGGTACGCTTCGACCTCGCGGAGCTCGACGCGCTTCCCCCCGGGACGCTCGGGCGCGTCTTCGCGGATCACATGCGCAAGAACGGCCTCGACCCGGCCGCCATCCCGACGCTCGCCGCCGGCGACGACCTCGAGTTCCTGCGCGCCCACCTCTACGAGACGCACGACATCTGGCACGCCGTCACGGGCTACGACACCGACGTCGCCGGCGAGCTGGGGCTCCAGGCCTTCTACGCCGCGCAGGCGCCCGGGGGCCTCCCGTGGATGCTGCTCGCGATGGGGTTCCTCAACACCGCGCTCTACGAGATGGACGACCGCGAGCGGCGCTTCGACGCGATCGCGCGCGG
>JBEKGQ010000320.1:0-7920 GCA_050012715.1 Polyangiaceae bacterium | reverse complement strand
GTCAGCACGCGGACGCAGTGGGACAAGGACAACCAGATCGTCCCCATGATCACCTGGATGCCCTACGGCGACGGCGACCCGCTCGTCGAGATCATCGAAGGCGTGCACGACGCCGCCATCCAGGCCGAGGCGCAGAAGGCCAAGGGCCTGGGGGTTCAGCTCTTCATGCGCTGGGGGCACGAGATGAACGGCAACTGGTACCCCTGGGCCGGGTACGTCAACGGCGAAGGGGGCACGGCGGACGGCGGGCTCGACGACGCGGGCATCCCGTCGTCCGGGGGAGGTAAGTACATCGCGGCGTGGCGCCACGTGCACGACCTCTTCGTCCAGGAGGGGGCGTCGAACGTCATGTGGGTCTGGTGCCCGAACGCGAACGACGTCCCCGCCGTCCCGTGGAATCACTGGACGAACTACTACCCCGGCGACGACTACGTCGATTGGGTCGGAATCGACGCGTACAACTGGGGGACCGCGTCGTCGTGCTGCGTCTGGCAATCGCTCGCGACGATCCTCACCGGCTCGCCGTACCAGGACTATGCGGGAAAGAAGCCGCTGATCCTGCCGGAGACCGCGTCGGCCGAGGTCGGCGGGAACAAGGCGATGTGGATCGACCAGATGCACCAGGACCTCGAGACCGACTTCTCGGCGATCCGCGCGGTCGTCTGGTTCGACATCAACAAGGAGACGGACTGGAGGGTCAACTCGTCCCCGACCGCACTCGCCGCGTACATCTCGATGGCGCAGGACCCGTTCTTCAACCCGTGAGGGCGCCTCGCGCGTCCCGGCTGGCGCGGGAGAACGCTTCCCGTGCGCGGCGCAGACGCGAGGCCGCCGTCCCCACCGGGACATCGAGGCGCCGCGCGACCTCGGGGACGCTGATCTCCTCGAGCTCGCAGAGGACGAACACGGTCCGCAGCTCGGGCGTCATGCCGCGGAGGACGTCGTCGATGAGGGCGCGCCCGCGGAGGCGCTCGCTCAGCTCCTCCGGCGTCGGGGCTGGCTCGGGCGCGACGTCGAAGTACCGCTCGTAGGCCCGCCGGCGGCGCAGGCTCGCGCGCCGCGCGTTGCACGCCACGCGCGCCGCGACCGCGTGGAGGAAGGCGCGGTCGGTGCCCGACGGCTCGGAGGCGAGCTTCGACGCCGCGACGACGAAGGCCTCCTGCGCGACGTCCTCGACGTCTCCCGGGGCGACCCCGAGGCGCGCGATGTGCCGCCCGATCTCGCCCCAGTGCCGCCGCTGCAGCTCGCCCAACCGCTCCGCGACGTGCCCTCGTTCGTGCATCGTGCTGGGCATCCACGTTCGCAACGGGGGTGCCAGACGCTCCCACCTCGGGCTGCGATCGGGCCCTTCGCGGGCTCGTTGCTTCCGGGGTCGGCGCGACGCGATCGGTCGCGGGCATGACGGGATCGGTCCGGACCAAGCGATCCAGGCTCGTCCCCCCGCCTCAGCCCTTCGGGCAGAACGTGACGTTCATCTGCGTCGCGCCGGTGCAGGTGTGGTCGCTGCTCTGGTTGCTCGAGCCGAAGTCGTCGTAAGGGAACGCGTAGATGCCCGGGCACTTCTCGTGAACCCACTGCGCGTACGTGTTGAACGGGGGGGTCTGGTAGAAGTCGCTCGCCGGCGTGGCGGCGCCGGGAGCGCTGAGGACGTTCCGGTTCAAGGCCGCGCAGTACTCGGCGTTCCCGCCGAAGAAGCTGCCGCTGCACGAGTAGACCTCCGTCGTCGTCGAGCCCGCGGCCCCCGCGCAGTCCGCGTACTCCGAGGCGCATGCGGTGATCTGCGAGTCGAGCGCGTGGCAGTAGGGATCGTTCGTGTCGGTCGTCGTCAGGCAGTAGTAGCCGGCGGAGGTGCATGCGTTGGAGGAGGCGAGCGCGGCCGGGCACCCGTCGAGGAGGCTCGCGTAGGGCACCTGGCACCCGACGGTCGTGCAATCGCTTCCCGTCCCGAGGGTCTCGATCTGCGAGGGGAGGGCGACCCAGTCGACGTAGGTGATGTCCGAGTTGACGTACTCCGAGCCGCCCTGGACGTAGAAATTCGCTTCGACCTTGTCGTTCTGGCCCTGCGGGCTGCCGTTGGCGTCGGGAGCCTGGAGGTAGCCGTACACGCGTCCTGACGTCCACGTGAGGGGCGCGTCGTAGCTCTGACTCGTTCCCTGGGTCAGGCGGACGTTGTCGGGCTGGAGCGTCCCCTCCATCGCGGTCGCGTGGATCCACAGGTCGAACGGGCAGCCGTTGGTCACGTTGACGACGAGGGCGGAGCCGCCGCTCGATCCGGCGTCCGGTGGTCCACCGCTGCTGGAAGACGAAGCGTCGGCATGGGCGGCGTCCGGCGCGGTTCCCGTGTCGTGCCCCGCGTCGTGGGAGCCGCCGGCCGACCCGTCTCCCGGGTGGCTCGCGTCCTTGGATCCCGCGTCGAGCGCCGACGATCCTCCTTCGGCTCCTCCGGCCACCGGGGGAGCGGCCTGCTCCTGATTCTGCCCGCAGCTCCAGCCGAACGCGGCCAGCGCGACGGCGACGAGGGCGCTCCTTCTCATGACACTCGTTACTTGTCCGGTTGCGTCAATCGCGATCACAAATTCTCTCCGGGCTCCGATACCCCCGCGAATGCTTCTTCACCCACACTCCCCGCCACCGTCGCGGGCCGGAGAGCCATCGACAGAAGGGCGGCCAGCACCGCGCCTGCTGCCGCCACCCCGAACACCCCCCGGATCGCGGCGTGGAGCTCGACGAGCCCCGCGAAGGAGAGGCCGAGGGCGGGCGCCACCCCGAAGCACAGGGACGCGAAGATGCCCTGGGCGCTCGCGCGAAGACCGGGCGGGCTTTCGGCGTCCACGAGAATGACGCCCGCCACGTAGAACGCGCCGAAGCCAAACGCGTGCAGCGCCTGGAGGAGGATGAGCGCGGCCGGGCTCGTGGTCAGCGCCACCGCGCTCCACCGCGCGACCGATGCGGCGCAAGCGAGGGTGAGCAAGCGCTCCGGGCCGATTCGCCCGGCGAGCGATGGGGCGGCGATCATGAAGACGAGCTCGCATCCGGCCCCGAGAGCCACCGCCGTGCCGGCCGCGCCGGCCCCCGCCAGCTTCGTGAGGTAGGCCGGGAAGAGCGCGTCGTACGGCGCGAGGCCGAGCTGCTGGAGGAGCGCGATCGCGAGCAGGAGGGCGAGACGTGGGCGCTGCACGAACGCGAGGAGGCGAGCGGCGGCGCCGCCATGGACACCCGGCGAAGCGTCGGCGCGACCGATCGCGCACGCGGCGGCCAGCGCGGCGGCGAGAAAGGTGACGCTCACGAACAGCACCGCGCGCGCGCCGTGCCGGGCCGCGAGCGCGCCGGTGACGATCGCGCCGAACGCGTAGCCCGCGGTCCCGAGCGCGCGCACGGCGCCGAAGGGGCGGCCGGTCGCTCGGGCGCTCCGCAGCATCAGCGCATCGAGGAGCGGCCCGAACGGTGCGCGGAACGCCGCGAAGGCCAGGAGGGCGAGGGCGACGACCAGGCGCGGTGGGCTCGCGAGGAGCAGCGCGAACGTGACGAGCGCGCCTGCGCTCGCGACGCGCAGGACGGCGCCGCTGGCGTGCGTCCGGTCCGCGAGGAACGTCCACGGCGCGATGACCACGACTCGCACGAGGAGACACACGGCGAGGAGCTGCGCCGTGATGGCCGGTGAGAAGCCGACGTCGGTCAGATAGACGGCGAGAAACGGGCTCGATGCCGCGAGCGCGGCGAAGTTCGTCGCGTAGCTGGCGCCGAGCGCCGTCGCATGGGGTCGCGCAACCGATTGGCGCATCGCGTCGTCTCCGAGCACTCTCGACGTTTGCAAGGTGATGGCCACAGCATGCCGCTCCGCGGCATGCTGCGCGCGAATCGAGGCCGGCGCCTTGGCACTCTCCGTGCTCGGGGAACCCTTCGAGTCGAGGTCACAGGAGATGAGGGACGACGAATCCGTGATGGGGACGGACGCAGCGGACACCTTCGAGGCCGAGTCCACCGCGCGAGTGGACGGCGAGAGGCTCCGGCGCCTGCTTCGCGATCACCTGAGCGGCATCGTCCGCTACCTAGGCCGTCTCGGCGTGGCTCCGGCAGAGGCCGACGACGTCGCGCAGGAGGTCTTTCTGGTCGCGGCGTCCAAGCTCGGCGGGGTGGCCCCCGAGGGGGACCGTCCGTTCCTCTACGCCGTGGCCTCGCGCGTCGCCCACAACGCGCGCCGCGCGAGCACGCGCCGGAGCCGCGCCTACGAGCGCTACGTCGACGGGGCCGTCGAGCCGGAGGCCTCACCGGAGGAGCTGACCGATCGACTCCGCGCGCGGGCTCTTCTCGACGCAGTGTTGCGTGACATGACGCCCGAGCTCCGTCGGGTCTTCCTCATGTGCGAGGTGGAGGGGTTGGGGGTTCCCGAGATCGCGCGCTGCCTCGATCTGCCGACCGGCACGGCCGCGTCGAGGCTCCGGCGCGCGCGAGAAGCGTTCTACGAGCGGATCCGCCGGCGGCCGGCTGGCCCAGGTGCGCGTTCGGGCGCCCGCGGCGGCTCCGTCGGGCCCCCGGCTCGCGACGAGGGACCGGAGATCCACAGCTGGTGGGTGAGCGACGGCGAGGTCGACGCGCTGCGTGCGATCGTCGACATGTACCAGCGCTCGCACCCCGGGACGTCGGTCGTCCACGGCGGCATTCGCGACACGACCATGGCCAAGGGGCGGCTCAGCGCGCGCATGATCGAGGGCGTGCCCCCCGACACGTTCCAGGTCAACGGCGGGCAGGATCTGCTGCGCTGGGCGCACGGCAGCCCCGCGGGGTCGCTCGAGCCCCTCGAGTTCCTCTTCGACGACGAGCGCTGGCGCGCCGTCTTCCCCGCCGACGTGCTCGATCTCGTGAGCCGCGGAGGCGAAGCGTACGCGGTGCCGCTCGACATTCACCGCACGAACACGCTCCTCTACGACGTCGCGCTGTTCGCGAAGCTCGGGCTCCGGGCGCCGCGCACCCTCGACGAGCTGCACGACGTCGCAGGGTCGCTGAAGCGGCACGGCATACGGCCCATCGCGCTCGGCACGCGGGAGCCGTGGATGCTGAGCCTCCTCACCTTCGAGAACATCCTCGTGTCCCTCGCCGGGCCGCAGTTCTACCTGGAGCTCTTCCGCGGGAGGCGGAGCCCGCGAGCGCCCGAAGTGCGCGCCGCGGTCGAGGAGCTCGGTCGCTTGCTCGACGTCAGCAATCCCGACGCGGATCTGCTTGCGTGGGACGAAGCGGCCGACCGCATCCGCATCGGCAGCGCCGCGATGACGATCGGCGGCGACTGGAGCAAGGGGTACCTGGAGCGGCGCGGTTGCCTCGAGGACGAGCACTTCGGCATGGCGCCGAGCCCCGGGACGGAAGGGGCCTTCGTCGTCACGATCGACGCCTTCGGTCTGCCTCGCGGCGCGCCTCATCGCGACGGCGCCATCGAGCTTCTCCGCGTGTTCGGCTCATCGCACGGCCAGCGCATCTTCAACCGCATCAAGGGCTCGCGTCCCGCGCGGAGCGACGTGTGCGACGAGGATGCCCTCCCGGCGTCTTCGCGCGACTTCACGACCGCCGCGCGGGTGCCCACGTTGACGAGCCTCGTCCCGCCGAGCTTCTCGGGGGCGCTCGACGCGGCGCTGGCGGTGTTCGCTCGGGAGCGCGACCCGGCCTCCGTGATGAGCGTGTTCGAGCGGGAGTACGCGCACATAGGGAATTGACGCTCTGCGAAACGCGTCTCCCGCGAAATGTCCCGAAAGGCGTCGGGCGATCACCGAAGCGATGATCGATCGGTCGCTCACCGGACAGGTAAGGACGTGTCGAGAACGCACGCTTCCGGGGGGGTGGTCGCCATGGGACTGGTCGTCCTGGCCAGCTGCGCCAGCGGCGGCGGCTCGCTGAGCGGCGGCTGGTCGGCCGACGGCGGCGAGGACGATGAGCAGCTGCTCGACGCGTCCAGCGACACGTTCTCTGCGGACGCGAAGGCGAGCCCCGACGCGAAACCGGGCCCCGAAGCGGGCGGTGGCGACGCGGGCCAGGATGCCTCGTTCGTCGACGCGAACGGCTTCGAAGCCAGCGTCGTGGACAGCGGGACCGCGCTCGAGGCGTCGCCGGCCGATGCGGGCGATGGGGGTTCCGTCGCTCTTCCCTCACCGATCGGCGCCTGGAGCTTCGACGAAGGAACGGGAACGTCCTCCGCCGATCTCTCGGGCAACGGCCACCCGGCCGTTCTCATGGGCGGGGCGTCGTGGACCACCGCCGGCAAGGAAGGCGCGGGGCTCGCGCTCGACGGTACGAGCGGCTACGCCGACGTGGGCGCGACGCTCGTGAACACGACGGCGAGCTTCTCGCTCGTGACCTGGGCGGAGCTCACCACCGTCGGCAGCTGGCAGGTCGCGCTGAGCGAGGACGACGTGACCGGCTCGCTGTTCGCGCTCAAGCTCCGCGGCGACGGGAGCAACCAGTTCGACTTCGACATCGAGAAGACCGACACGACGACGCCCGCGTTCGTCGTGGCGCAATCCACGACGGTGGCGCAGGCGGCCACGTGGGTGCACCTGGCCGGTGTCTACGACGCGAGCGGCGGCGGCGCGCTGAAGGTCTACGTCGACGGCAGCCTCCAGGCGGACGCCGCCGTCGGGCAGGCGCTCCTCGCCGCCACCGGTCACTTCGTCATCGGTCGAGGGCTCTACAACGGCGTCACCGGGAGCTTCCTCGGCGGGACGGTGGACGACGTCGCGGTGTACGGCGTCGCCCTCACCGACGCGCAGGTGGCCGCGATCTACGGGGGACAGCACTGAGCCCCATCAGGGCGTGGCGTAACGGTCGTGGTGGCGCACCCACGCCATCCCGTGCTTCTGCCGCTCTTCCTGGCGCCCGAGGGGCGTGAGGTCGAGGTAGTTGTAGGCCCCGATGAGGAGGTCCAGCCCGCGACCGTACGTCGAGTACGTGTGGTACGTCGCGCCGTCCTCCCGGAGGAAGACGCTGAGTCCCGGCCGCTCCTCCGACGGAAAGACCGTCATCTCGTAGTTGTACTCGTGCGCCTTCTTTGCCGCGACGTCCTCGGGCGGAACGGACACGCGGTAGTCGAAGTTGAACTCGTTGCCGGCGGACGAGAGCCAGCGGAACGTCCAGCCCATGCGCCGCTTGAACGGCTCGATCTTCGCCAAGGGCCCGTGCGAGATCGCGACGAGCGCCGTGTCGCGCGCCGCCAGGTGAACCACGGACGGCTGGAAGTGGTCGGCGATGAAAGAGCAGCTCTTGCACCCTTCGTCCCACGTCCGCCCGAGCATGAAGTGATAGACGACGAGCTGCCGCTTGCCGGCGAAGAGGTCGTCGAGGGTGACCTCGCCACCTGGCTCCTGGAAGACGTACCTCTTCTCGACCTTCACCATCGGGAGCTCGCGGCGAGCGGCGCTGATGGCGTCGCGCTCGCGTGTGAACGCTTTCTCTCGTTCGAGCAGAGCTTTGCGCGCCTGGGTCCAGGCTTCACGGGTGGCGATTGGCTTCGACGAGCTCATGGGCTTCCTCTCGGGGTCGGGGTTGCGATCGGGGCGCGCGGTTCCGGGTGAGGGACCGCCGAATTCGGAGCGCGAGCGCCGTCACGGCGCCCCCGGCTCCGGTGCTCGCGGCAACGGTGACCGCGAGGGACGTCAGGCATACCGGACACATGGTGCGGCCTCCTCGGTGGGACGAAGAGACCCTACGGCGCCGGGATGAACGGCGGGAGTAACATCCGTGGCGCGATGCCCGCGGCTCCTCCTCTCGTCGACGCGGGGCGGGCGCTCGCTCGCGGCGAGCCGCTCCACGCGCTCGGCCTCGTCGGACGCGACGAGAGCGCGCTCGGCCTCACGCTGCGAGGGGTCGCCTACGCGCAGCTCGGCGATCTCGATCTGGGGCGCCAGTCGCTCGAGCGCGCCGTCGCCTCGACGGAGG
>JBEKGQ010000319.1:0-7933 GCA_050012715.1 Polyangiaceae bacterium | reverse complement strand
CGAGCACCTCGCGCGCGATGGCGCCGCGGCGATCGCGCCGCCGCGTCCGGTCGATGCTGAGGTTGCGCACCAGCGTCACGAGCCAGGCTCCGACCGCCCCGCGCTCCGGGACGTACTGACCGGCCCGCTCGCCGACGACGACGAACGCGTCGTGAAGCACGTCCTCCGCCTCAGCCCGCTCGCGGACGATGCGCAGGGAGAGCGCGAGCAGCATGCGGGCGTGGCGGTCGTAGAGCTCCGCCACGGCGAGCACGTCCCCGGCGGCAATCCGCTGGAGCAGCTCGACGTCGGTCGTCATTGGTCCCCGCCCGCGCGCATGGCTCGACGAGCCGAGGCTACCCCATTTGCGCGTCCGCTTGCGTCTCAGGCGCTCTGCCGGCCTCGTGCTCGCGAGCCTCGGGGCCGAACGTCAGCTACCCTTCCCGGCCGTGAGGCCAGTTTCGAAAGCACTGGCGATCGTGCTTGCGTCCTTCGCGAGCTCGACCCTGGCGGCGAGCCCGGCCCCCGCCGAGACGCCGGTGGCCCACGGGCGCAGCCTCGCGGAGCGAAAAGGCGAGGCGCTCGACGCGGCGGACGACCCGCCGCTCCTGGCGACGCTCGATCAGGTCCACACCGGCGAGCGCGCGGTGCTCGACGCGCAGACGCCATCGCAGGAGGCCTTCGAGGCGATGCTGTCGGACCGGACGACGGGCGAGAAGCATCCGCTCGACCCGCAGCTCCTCGGCCTCTTGCGCCAGCTCGCCGCCGCGCACCCCGGCTCGCGCATCGAGCTCGTGAGCGGCTACCGGAGCTGGAAGCTCAACGAGATGCTCCGCAAGAAGGGCCACCACGTCGCGTCGCACAGCCAGCACTCGCTCGGGCACGCGTGCGACTTCCGCATCGTCCCGCCCGGAGCCGAGGTGGGGCTCGACCCTCGCGTCGTCGAGCAGGAGATCCGCAAGCTCGGCTGGGAGGGCGGCGTCGGCATCTACCCGACCACCGCGGACTGGTTCGTCCACGCCGACGTCGGCCGCAACCGGCGCTGGGTCAATTGAGGAGGGTGAGCTGAGGTGCGTCCCTCGAAGCGCGCGCGCATTCTCCTTCCGCTCGCGGCGGGCGGGCTCCTCGCGGCGGTCGCCTGCTCGCACGGGTCGGGCACCGCGGCTCCGCCGCTGCCTTACATCACGATCGCGGCGCGCGAGACGCGCTTCGTCGTCCGCGAGCACATGCTGGCGGCGGTCGAGATGCAGCTGTCCGGCGAGCCGTTCGCGACCTCCATGGGCCGCGAGCTCACCAATTACAGCCGCGACTGGCTCCCGCCGAACCTCTACTTCGACACGAGCGCGAGCTCGTTCGGGCCGCGCCTCGACCTCGTAGGCTTCTCGTCCGCCATCGAGTCCTACGAGTACTCCAAGCAGCCGATGAACAACCTCGCCTTCGAGTCCGGCGCGGGCCTCTCGCTCGCGTACGGCGCGCTGATCAATCCGACCGGCGACGGCGCCACCGGCTGCGCCAACCTGCGGACGACGGTGCAGCACCTCGCCACCGAGAGCAACGCGACCGCCAAGTACGTCAGCGCGACCGCGACGACGGCCAACCCGCTCGGCTGGCCCGGCATCTGGCCGACCCTCGAGCCCTTCGAGTCGTTCGACCCCACCATCGCGACGACGAACTCCGTCGTCGAGATGTGCTCGATCACGTCCGACGACGATCCCGGCTCCACCGGCGCGCTCATCAGCGACGACTACGAGTGCGACGCGAGCACGCTGCACCTGCCGAACCGGTCCGCCCAGGTGCAGAGCGCGATCACCCCGGGCAGCAGCGGCTGGGCGGCGTGGAAGTCGGCGCTGTGGACGATGAACTACCTGCAGCTGATGCACGACATCGACGAGAACGCGATCACGAGCGTCCCGGCGGCGGACCTGGCGCAGGTCGGCGAGCCGGGGAACGTCGTGACCGGCAACGACATCGGGGCCGAGGTCGGGACGTACCTCGGCTCGAGCAACATCGAGGGCTTCCAGGCGGGGATGATGATCACCGCCATGGACAACGAGGCGAACGACTGGCTCATGGCGCGGACGACGACCGACGGCACGACGCTCGGCGGCTTCCCCGATCTCGTGACCGCCATCCAGTACGACACGAACGCGCCCCTGCGGTGGTTCCCGCACGAGGTCACGGTCGCCGAGACGGCCGACCCGGCGTGCAGCTTCCCGCGCCAAACGGGGTTCACCATCACCTCGAGCGACAGCCAGCTGCTCGACCTCTCGGGCCTCCTCGGATCGTACTCGAGCCTCTACGCGCTCACCGACCTCGCCAACACCGCCGTGGGCGGCTCGCAGACGACGAGCGTCTACTTCGACGGCGACCCCTTCCCGCAGGACGATCAGCTCCCGGACGGCGAGAACACGCTGCACGACCGCGCCCTCGGCGTCATCCGCGTCGCCCTCGTCAATCTGGTGCGCATGCACGTCGACCCCGCCTCGGGCATCCCGGTCGACGACGTGACGGTGACCGCCGGTGTGCCCACGCGCGGGACGACGCTCTCGGCGCCGACCGCCGCCTACGCGCTCCTCGCGCTCCGCACGACCCGACGCACGCTGAGCGACCAGCTGACGCTCTACCTCAACATGAAGCCCGACACGGCGACCGTCGCCACGCCGCTCGACGTTCCGGCGCTCGGCGCCGCCGCGCCGATGGACACGGTCACCGACGAGCTCAACACGCTCATCGGCACGCTGGCGGACCTCTTCTACGACGAGCTCACCGACGCGACGGGGCGGGCGTGGCCGGGATGGGACGTCGCGCAGGGGGCCCCGACCAGCGACGACGACTCGCTCGACGCGCACACCGCCGCCATCCGCGCCCTGCTCCAGGCCTTCCTCGCGACCGGGGACACGAAGTACCGCGACCGCGCGTTCGCCGTGTACCAGCGCGTCGAGGCGACGTTCTGGGACCCGTGGGTCCGCCTCTACCGCCCCGTCGCGGGCGACACCTCGAGCACCATCGTGTACACGCCGATGCGCTTCGCGCTGGTGCAGGCGATGCTGCGGGACACCTACGAGCTCATCGCCTCGCAGGACGGTCAGGCCGCGCTCGCGACGCAGGTGCTCGGCCGGGTGGCGCGGGTGAACAAGCTCGTGCTCAACGGCTGGGACGACCGCAACGGCGACCAGATGGTCGACTGGCCGGGCGAGTGCGTGCAGGGCCTCGACGCCAACGGCGTGCCGCGCGGCGGCCTGCAGATGGCCGAGCGCACCCTGTCGGGCGAGACCGGGAGCGCGGCGCTCGTGTTCGACGCCGGCCCGCGCGTGGCGACGGTCGACCGGGAGCACGACTGCGTGCCGGAGATCTCGGCGACCGAGCTCCCTTCGGCGCTCGCCGACGCCATCACGTTCCAGATCGCGAGCGCGCCGTGAGGGTCGGCCGGGCCTGGCCGGCCCTCCTCGCCCTCGCCCCGGCCGTCGCGGGGGGATGCTACGGGCAAGGCGGGACGGTGGCGCCGGTGCCCGGCTTCTCGCTCCACTCGTCGAGCATCGCCCTCAGCGCCGACCAGGGCACGGTGTACGTCGTCAACAGCGAGAGCGACTCGGTCTCGTTCGTGGACGTGAAGGCGCGGACGCTCGTCGCGGAGGTGTTCCTCGAAGGCGGCCCGCCGGCGCAGGACCCCGGGACGAAGCGCTACGACGCGGCGGTCGGGCCGCGCGCGCTGGCGCTCGATCCTTACGCCTCGCGCCTCTACGTGACCGGGCAGCGCAACGGCCACGTCTACGCGCTCGACGCGGTCTCCGGGACGGTCGTCGGCGACGCGAGCGTCTGCGCGGAGCCGGTGGGCGTGCTCGCGTCCCCGGACGGCGCCACCGTCTACGTCGCCTGCGCGCAGGACGACACGGTCGTCTCCCTCGCCGCGCCGTCCCTCACCGTGACGGCGACGGTCGCCGTCGATCGCCGGCCGTGGGGCCTCGCGTGGAGCGCCGACGGCACGCGCCTCTACGTGACCCAGCTCCTCGGGCCGGGCGTCACCGTGCTCGACGCGGCGCCCCTCGGGGTGCAGAGCCGCTGGGCGGTCGCCGACGGACCGCCGGGCGACGCGCCGACGGTCGCCCACGGCACCGTCCGCGGCATCTACGACGTGCTCGCGCGCCCCGGCACCGGCGAGGCGGGAGACGAGGTGTGGGTCGCCCACCTGATGCTCGGCACGGACACCCCGCAGCCGTCGCTCGTCTTCGACGACACGGTCTTCCCGGCACTCTCGCTGTTCGACGCGGCCGGCGACTCGCTGACGCGCCTCACCGTGAGCACGGAGCCGGGCGACCACGGCGTCTTCGGCGACGTGGTGTCGGGCCCGCGCGCGATGGCGTTCTCGCCCGACGGCACCCTCGCCTACGTGGCCGACGCCGACAGCGAGGACGTGCTCGTCGTCGACGCGACGACGAGGTTCGAGTCGAGCCTGGTGCGGCCGCTGCCGGGGCACCAGCCGGAGGGGATCGTGGCGTCGACCGACGGGTTCGTCTACGTCGACGAGGCCAACACGCTCGACGTCGCGGTCCTGGCCGTCGACACGAGCGGCGCTTCCCCGGCCGTCACGGTGAGCGGGCCTCCCATCGCGCGCACCGCGCAGGACCCGATGCCGCCCGCGATGCGCCTCGGGCAGCACATCTTCTACTCGGCCAACAGCGACGAGCTCCCGACGACCACCGACCACTGGGTGGCGTGCGCGAGCTGCCACCTCGAGGGGCGGAGCGACGCCGTCACCTGGCAGTTCCTGCAGGGCCCGCGCGACACGCCGTCGAACGCCGGCGGCACCGTGAACACCGGCTTCCTGATGCGCACGGCGCTGCACAACCAGATCGAGGACTACGCCTCGGTGATCGACGCCGAGCAAGGGGGCGCCTTCTCGCGGAGCGTGCCGCTGCTCGAGGCGGACCTCGAGGCCCTCGAGCAGTACGTCGACTACGCGATCCCCTACCCCACGCCGCCGAGCACGCTGGATCCGACGCAGGTGTCCGACGGAAAGACGCTCTTCGCGAGCCTCGGCTGCCCGGGCTGCCATGCGGGGGCGTACTTCACCGACTCGGGCATGGGAAACCCGTCGCTCGACCTCGCGGGCCCCGTCGTCTCGACCGTGACGCCCGGGGGCGTGCTGCTCCACGACGTGGGGACCTGCGTCACGAGCGGAGCCTTCCCCGACAACGCGGTCGACGACGACGACGGCGACCTCCGGGGCGCGTGCGCCTTCGACACACCGACCCTGCGCGGCATCTCCGAGACCGCGCCGTACCTCCACGACGGCAGCGCGGCCACCCTGCAGGACGTCTTCCAGCTCGCGCCCCAGATGGTCGGCTCCGCGGCGCTCACGCTGTCGTCGTCGCAGCAGGCGGCGCTCATCGCATACCTGAAGTCGCTTTGAGCGCTACTTCAGCCCCTGCAGGTACTCCCGCAGCTGCTGCCCGAGGCCGGGCTGCTGGTCGGGCTGCCGGAAGTCCCACTTCTCCGCGCGCTTCGAGCCCATCGTGCCGCCGGGGTTGCACGAGCCGTCGGTGAACGAGCGCGGGACGTACTCGTACGGCGTGTAGTCAGGCGTCGACGTGAAGACGTCGAGCGGCAGCGGCGCGTTGGCGATGACCGCGTTCCGGTAGGGCTTCCCGTAGAGGTTCGCCAGGAGCTTGTGCAGGCTCGCCATGTCGTAGTGCGCGTGGCTCACGTACCCGTGCTTCACCCAGGGCGACGCGAAGAGCGCGATGGACCGGTGCATGTCGACGTGGTCCTGGCCGGTCGACGGATCGTCCTCGATCACGAGGATGAGGCTCGACGCCCAGATGGGCGAGTGGCTGATGCCGTCGATCAGCATCCCCGTCGCCTCGTCGTTCACCGCCATCATGAGCGACGGGTTCGGGGCTCCCGCCTGGAGGCCGAAGGTGTGATCGTTGCCCAGCCACGCGTAGACGAACTGCGCGAGGTCGCACGTGACGCGCGATCGCGCCGCCAGGTAGCAGCCGCCCAGCGTGTCCGGGATGGTCGTCGAGCTCGTCCCGCCCGGCCACTTGATGTTCCGGTAGGCAATCCCGCCGACGAGCTCCCCGTCGTTCTCGACCGTGACGCCCTGGGCGAGCAGGGTCGAGAAGATGCTCCCCTCGAGCGGCGCGCTGTAGTCGCTGACGCCCGGGGAATCCGTCTCGTTGAACTCCCCGCGACCCCAGGTGACGAGCCACCGCCGCTCGTCGAAGTCCGACGTGCGACCGAAGACGTCCCAGTAGTGACCCTGGATGGATTGCTCGGCGTCGGTGTAATAGTTGTCCATGTGGGCGAAGGTCGTCGCGACCTTCCGCGCGTTCGCCCAGATGCTCGACTGGTACTGCGGCGCCAGGATGTAGCTCGGGTCGCCGTCGACGCCGGGGAGGTCCCCGAAGAGGGCATCGAACGTCTTGTTCTCGCGCTCGATGAAGAACACGTGCTGGATGACGGGGCTCGGGCCGTCGCCGTCGGTCGCGGGGACGGGGAAGTCGTAGGGCGCGCCGTTGCACTGCACCGCCGGGTACCCCGCGTAGCTCTGCACGACCGCGTCGCCCTCGGCGGTCGTCGTCGCGGTGCCGAGCGCCGCGGAGTCCATGAACGGGATCGCCTGCACGCTGCCCTGGAGGTACGTCCCGTCGTCGCCGTCGGTGTTGAGGCCCTGCGTGCCGTGGCCTCGCCCGCAGGTGACGTAGAGCGTGCCGTCGGTGTCGGCGACGACCGCGGTCGGCCACCACGCGGTGGGGATGCGGCCCACCGGCGTGAGGCTCGGCGGCGTCTGCGTGTCGTCGACGTCGAACACCTCCAGCGCGTTCGCGGAGGCCAGCGTGGCGTAGAGGCGGGCGTTGGCCGCGTCGTAGGCGAGGCTCGTCGGCTCGAGGCCGACCGTCCCGAGCTGCACCGTGGCCGCGACCTTGGCCGCCGCGCGGTCGACGACGGCGAGGCTGTCGGACAGCCCGTTGGCCACGACCATGTACCGCGGGTCGAGGAACACCATGTCCTCGGGCTCCTTGCCGACCGGGATCGTCTGGGCCGTCAGCCCGGACACGTCGAGCTGCGAGAGGCGCATGGACGTCGCGTCGGTCCCGCTCGCGGGCCCCTCCCACAGCGTCGCGTAGGCGGTGTTGCCCGTCGGATCGTCGGGGTCGTAGCGCAGCTCGAACACGTCGTCCTGCCCCACGTCGATCTGGCCGGTGACCATCCCGTAGGTCGCGCTGGCCAGGCTCACGACGAGCACGTGGCTGTCGGTCACCTGACCGACGAGGAGCGTGCTCCCGTCCGGCGAGACGGCGATCCCCTGCGGGAACGTGCCCGACGGCAGGGGCACGCTCTTGCCCGCGTCCAGCGTGAGCTGTCCGGTGCCGAAGTCGAAGTCGTAGGCGAAGATCTGCGAGTCGGTGTCGTCCGGGCTCTCGTAGCCGCTCGCCACGTAGAGCACGCTCGTCGTGGGCACGTAGGCCATGCCCCAGTTGAGCGCCTTGGGCGGCTGGTAGCTGATGCTGGACGCGACGGGGTTCGTCCCGGGCGAGCTCCGCAGCGTCCCGGTGTCGATCGCGCGCACCGCGTGCGTCGTGTACCCGGTGTCGACGACGAGCAGCCACTCCGTGCCGGGGACCAGGATCGCGCCGTCGGGGAAGTTGCCGGGGAAGTCCGTGAAGAGCCACTCGTTGCCCGCCGGGTCGAGGCGCCGCCCGTCGGGGAGGATCACCGGCGTGCCCGACGCGTTCGTCTTCTCCAGCGCCACGCCGCTCGGCGTCGTCGCGGTGCACTGCCCCTGCTGCGGCGTCGGGTACGTGGTCCCGTCGAAGCTCCCGCAGGCCGCGGGGTCGTGCGGAATGGTGCTCCAGTCGGCGAGCGCCGGACAGATCCACGGCGTCGTGGCCTCGGTGCAGGACGGATCGCAGTTGAGGATGCAGGTGGAGTCCTCCTTGAGGTCGTCCAT
>JBEKGQ010000318.1:0-7945 GCA_050012715.1 Polyangiaceae bacterium | reverse complement strand
GTTTGGTCGCCCCCTGCTCCGGCGCAAGCCCTCGGCGAGGTCCCGGCGGCGCGTCTTCGTGCTCGGTGCCTTCCCGAGCGCCCTACACATCGCGTGGTGGTCGCCCCAGCGCAAGGGAGTCCGGGCTCTCGTCGTCGACAACGAGCCGGCGGCCTTCTGGGCGGCGGAGGACGAGCGCGAGCAGATCGACGCGTGGAAGACCGCCGTCCACTTTCGCGTCGGGGAGTGGGGCGAGGTCGAGACCTCGGAGACCAACGGCAAGACGGGGCGCTGGGTGGACGAGCACGTGCTCGCCCCCCTCGGGATCACGCGCGAGGAGGCGTGCCTCTCCTATTGCGTGGACACCTACTCTTTCAGCGACTCGGGGGTCGCCTTCGGGGTGGAAGACCGCTACCAGCCGTTCGCCCGCCAGGCGGGGCTGCCGGAGGCTCGCCTCGCGCCGCGTCCGAGTGGCGGCGCCTTCGTGGAGCTGGCCGTCACGACGCATCGCGAGCGGCTGCGGAAGGAGCTCTCCGTCGTGGTCCCCGAGCTCGTCGTCACCCTCGGCGGCGGCCCACGCCGGGTGCTGCGTGCCGTGGCCGATGTCCGGGAGGGCGGAAGGCTACGTCCCGACGCGAGCTACGGCGTCGAGCTGCCCCTGACGGTCCGCGGTCGGAAGACGCGGTGGTTGGCGCTGTGCGAGCCCAACCCATCGGCGGAGTACACCGAGGCGCACGCCCGCTGGCGACAGCAGCGTTCGGGTGCGCCGGACCTCTCCGGGTGAGTTTCTGCGGTACCCGCAGCTTAAGGTGGCTTAAGGTGCTCCGCGCGCCGGGTGAGGGCACGGTGGCGGGCGATGCCCCGATCGTCCGCATGCCTCTGGTTCGTCCTCGCGCAACTCGGGTGTGGCGGCCAACCGTCGCTCGACGGCACGCCGCACGCTGACGCCGGCACCCCGACGCCCCCCACCCCGGCGCCCGCCTGTGTGCTGGATCCGGGCTTCCCCCCGGGCACTTCCGTCGTCGCCTGCGGGTTCCCGCCGCACGTGACCCTCGTGGGGGTCGACGCGGTCGCGCTCTATGCGCTCACCGAAGCCGGGGCGTTCTACCGCATCGACAAGACGAGCGGCGACAGGACGCTCCTCTACCAGGCGCCGTCCAGCCCCGAGACCGGGCCGGTGGTCTTCGCGAGCGGCCTCGGGGACGACGCGGCGCTCGCCGGCGGGGCCCTTCTCGCGTTCACCCTCGGCGGCGGCGTGTGGGCGCTCGATCCGAGCCGTCCATCGACGCCCGTCAACGTGCTGGGCGACGTCTTCGAGAACCCGCCGCTGGTCGACGACACCTCGATGTACTTCCTGCGCGCCGACATGGGGCCCGGATACATCCAGTACGTCGACGTGGAGCGCGTGCCGATCTCCGGCGGCACGAGCACCGTGCTCGTTCCCACGTACGACACGCCGGTCGCGCTCGGGGGCGGCTTCGTCTACCTCGCCACGCCCGTCGATGGCAGCACCATCGATCCGCCGTACCCCCAGCTGGTGCGCGTTCCCGTCGGCGGCGGCGCGGTCGGCTCCGTGCTCGATACGCTCGACACGTCCGGCGTCGCGGGCGCGATCGCCGCCGACGCGGACGCCGTGTACGTCATCGGGTCGTCGCACGCGAGCGGGGCGCAAGGGAGCTACCCCATCACCCGCTTCCCGGCCGCCGGGGGAGCGCCGACGACCCTCGCCACCCTCGGTCCCATCGATCCCGAGGTGCCGGGACCGGTCCCGTGGGGCCTGCGCCTCGACGACCCCTTCGTGTACTTCCTCGGAAGCTCGGAGGTGGGAGCGGTCTTCGGCACGTCCTCCGCGATCTATCGCGTGCCCAACACGGCTCCGTCGTCCACGCCGCAGCTCGTGGCGGAGGCCGAGTCGCTGGGACCGCCCGTGTTCGACGCGGACCTCGTCTACATCGCGCTCCAGCGCGGAGGGACGTACGGCCCGATCGAAGGGGCGATCCTGCGCCTGCCGAAGAGCGCGCTGCCATCGCCCGCCACGCAGTGAGCGCTCTGCCGTCCCACCTACGAGTCGTGCGAGGAGAATGGAAGCTCGCTCTGGTAGGAGTACCGGTGGAGCCGCCGGGAGCGCGAATCGTGACGGGCACACCACCACTGCGTGCCCGCGCTTCGCTCCCTCACGACGAGACAGTCGGGGCAGGGTGGCTCGATGGCTGGATCGGGCGCCGCGGCATCCTCCACCATGGGCTCGGCGACCAACACGGGACAAGGCGAGATACGCCGGAGTCGGGCGCCGAAGAACCCATGGAGCAACTCGCGGAGGTGGCCGTGTCTCCGCGCGCCGACGACGATGAGATCCGCCCGCACGTCGCGGGCCAGCTCCGCCAGCTCGCAAGCGGGGTCTCCCTGCCGAACGTGGATACCCAGGTACTGGCCCGCGTAGGCATCCGCCGCGCACTTCTCCGATACGTAGAGACGGAGCCGGCTCGACAGACGCTTCGTCTCTGCTTCCCCGGCGTCGGCGCGCATGACGTGCGCGACGTGCAGGTGGCTCCCGGGAATCCGGACGGCCATCCGGACGGCTTGCTCGAAGGCCAGTCCGCTGGCCTGCTCGAAGTCGTCGCCGACGACCATGGTGAACGGCGGTGAAGGCGGGCCTGCGCTACCGCTTCTCTTGTTTCTCGTGTCCATGGTGACGTCCTCTTGCATCCTCTCGCGGAGGCAGAGAGCAAGACGAGAGCCAAGGGAAAACGTCGGATAGTCGAGGGAGAACGAGCCGACGCCGTCATGTCCTTGCGGCATGTCGCGAAACGCGACGGCAGCGTGCCCTCGATGGGTGGCCACGGATCCGTCGAGACGGGCGACTCTGGCGGAGGATCCCCGGGACCCTCGGCGCCGTCACCGCGTGGCACGGGCACTGCTACGTGACCCGTCCAAGAAGGAGACGTCACCATGCGCACCACCACTCGTCCACGACGCTTCGTCGGTACCGTCGCTTTCGCCGCGCTCGCGCTGCTCCTGGGAGCGTGCGCCAGCAAGCAGATGCACGCGGCGGCGCCGGCGGCCCCGCCCGCCCAAGTCGTCGGGCAGACCAACATGCAGGCCGGGGCGCAGATTCCCAATACGCCGACGGCTTCCAACATCGCCATCTCCGAGGAGGTGCTGCGAGCATGCAACATCGCCGACGGCAACGCCTACTTCCGGTTCGACTCGTCGCAGCTGACGACGTTCGACCATGCCCCGCTCGACGCGGTGGCGGTGTGCTTCACGAGCGGACCGATGGCGGGCCGCAAGCTGGACCTCGTCGGCCATGCCGATCCGCGGGGAACGCAGGACTACAACATGACCCTCGGGCAATCGCGGGCGGACGCGGTGGGCTCGTATCTCGCCGCGCACGGCTTGAATCGGAGCCAGGTGACGAGCACATCCCGCGGAGCGATGGATGCGACCGGCCGCGACGAGACTGGATGGGCGCACGACCGGCGCGTCGACATCACGCTGGACCGGTAGATGGACGACGAGAAACGAGGTCATTCCATGGAGACGACGAACGACAGCAACTGCGTAGCAGTGTTCGAGCGGCATCAGGACGCGGAGACCGCGATCCGCGAGCTGCAGCGGGTCGGCTTCGACATGAAGAAGCTCTCGATCATCGGCCGGGACTACCACACGGAAGAGCACGCCGTCGGTTTCTACAACGCGGGCGACCGGGTCCGGCATTGGGGCAAGCTCGGGGCGTTCTGGGGCGGGCTCTTCGGGATCGTGTTCGCGCCGGCGTTCTTCTTCATTCCGGGCATCGGGCCCATCCTGACGGGCGGAATCGTCGGCTCGTTCTTGATGGGCACCATCGAGGGAGCGGCGGTCGGCGCCGCGGTCGGAGGGGGCGCGTCGGTCCTCGCGGCGGCGCTGACGAGCATGGGAATCCCGAAGAACAGCGTGATCCAGTACGAGGCCGACCTCAAGGCGAACAAGTTCCTCCTCATCGCGAGCGGCACCCCCGCGCAGGTCGAGCAAGCTCGCGGGATCCTCGCCGAGCGAGGCGTGACCGCCCAGGTTCACGCGCGCTGATCGCCCGGCGTGCCGCCACGCCGGGCGCGGGAGTGCGTTTTCATGCTCCGGCCCACCGCTGGCATGTCGTCCCTTTGGGCGTCAGGCCCGTCCTCATGGCGACCGCTATGCTCGCAACGGCAGGCGCGAAGAGGGAGTCCGGAACATGAGAGCCATCCTGGGTGGGGTCGCGGCGATGGTGCTGGTGGGCAGCTTGGTCGTCGCGTCGGCCGACTGCGGCGGCAGCACCGTCAGCGCGAGCAAGTGCACGCCGGGCGCCTCGGTCGCCTGCACCGGGCCGGGCGGGTGCGTCGGCGGTCAGGTCTGCAGCAGCGACGGTTCGGGCTACGGGAGCTGCGTCTGCGGTAGCAGCAGCAGTGGCAGCGGGGGAAGTAGCGGCGGCAGTGGTGGTGGAAGCGGCGGGGGCAGCGGGGGCGGAAGCGGCGGCGGCAGTGGCGGAGGAAGCAGCGGCGGTGCCGACTCGTGCGCGAACGCGAGCAACGAATGCATCCTCCCACCCCCGGCTCCGACCGGCGGCGTGGCCGCCGCGACGAGCCACAACTACGCGATCCACACCCTTTACATGGGGGACACCGATCGTACCGGCGTGGCCAACGCCAGCGCCTGGATGGCCTACGGCTACAACCTCGACGATCGGGTGACGACCAAGGCATCCACCGACGTATGCACCCTGGCGGCCGGCGCATCGAAGACGACGCAGACCGACGGCAACGGCGGCATCGACAACTCGTTCGGCGAGAACATCCTCCCGATCTTCATCACCACGGCCGGCTCCGACTTCTCGCAGGAGATCAACAACGCTCTCGACGAGGGACACCTCACGTACACCTTCTACGTCAACGGCTTCGACGACTCGGCGGGGAACACGACCTCCGCGATCGGGCTCACGGGGATCTTCCTCGCGGGCGGCAACTACGCCGACGAGAACAACGGCGCCGCCCCGGCCTGGGACACGACGACGCGCTGGCCCATCCTGCCCACCCTCATGAACGGCTGCAGCCCGACGACGGGCTGCGGCGCCGGCTGTGTCTACGGCTCCGCCGCCGGCGCCTGCCCGGTGAACCCGGTCACGGCCGCGACCGTCCGGTTCCCGAGCGCCTACCAGGCGGGGGGCACATTCGTGAACTCGGCCTCGCCGTCGGTGGGCCTCCCGCTCTCGCTCGGCGCGTTTCTGCCCCTCGACGTCCGGGCGGCGATCGTCACGTTCCAGCCGAAGGCCCCGGGCTCGGTGACCAACGGGACCATCGCGGGCGTTCTCGTCACGACCGAGCTCGTCACCGCCCTCCAGGCCATGGCCGGGAACATCTCCACGTCCCTGTGCTCGGGCAGCGCGTTCCAGAGCATCGCCCAGCAGATCGAGCAGGCCTCGGACATCGTCGTCGACCTGACCTCGGGCGCGGTGTCGAACTTCGCCGGGACGGGGTGCAACGCGATCTCCATCGGCCTGGGCTTCGAGGGCACGGAGATCGCCGCTCCGACGCCGTCGTCCATCGAGGCGGCGGTCCCCGCGGCGCCGAACCCCTGCGCGGACGGCGGGTGACCGAACGGTCCGCGTACGAAGCCCAAGTGATTGGAGCCCTGCGATGAAGATGTCGGGATGGGCGGTCGCGGGCGCGCTGATGTCGCTGGTCATCGGCGCATGTCACGGCACCAGTTGCAACGCGGAGTGCAACTGCCCTGACGGCACTGGAGAGGCCACCCTCCATCTCGCCTGTGCTGCGACCCCCGTGGTCACCACGAGCGAAATGGAGTGTACGGCGCAGCAGCCGGTCGGTTCGGACGAGATCTTCGTGACGAGCGGCGTCGCGGGCACCTGCCACGTGGTGCTGACGTTTGCGGGCGGCGCCACTCTGTCGACGGACATCGACTTCACGCCGGGCGCGTGGCTCTCGTGCGGGTCGAACTCGCACGGATGTGGGCAGAATATCTCGGCAAGTCCGTCCGCGGTACCGATTGCAAACGTGTGCGTGGATGCCGGGTTGGACGGCGGTTCTTCGGGGTAGCGGTCGGACGAGCTTCTTTGGAGCCGTTTCCCCCTGGGGACATCGTCCATCCTCGCAGGATGGAAATCAGTCACGACTTCGGGCGACAGCACGGCCTCGCGCGGAGCACGGCTCCCGTAGCATCGAGCCATGGCTCGTCCCCTCCTCGTGCAAACGGTCCGGCTGCTCGCCGTCGCCCTCCCCCTCTCTGCCAGCGCATGTCTCTACACCGACGTTCGCGCTCCGCTCTCGTACGGCTCGGCCACGCCGAGCGACGCGAACGGCAACCTCGGGGCGGAGGTGAAGGGCTCCGCGTGCAACCACGCAATCCTCTGGCTCGTCGCCTTCGGCGACGGGGGCTACGACGCAGCCGTCGCCGACGCTCGGGGCACGACGCACGCCCCCTTCCTGGTCGACGTGAAGTCCGACACCACGTACCGCAACGTGCTCCTCGGCGTGTACCAGCGGCAATGCACCAACATCACGGCGCGGGTGCCCGGCACGACCGCGGCCGCGGGGAGCGCGACGCCGGCGGGAAGCGCGATTCCGTGAACGCCGTGCTTCGCGCGATGGGCCTCCTCGGCCTCGCGGGCTGCGCCTTCCCTCCCCTGCCCGCGACCGTCACGAACGGCACCCTCTATCAAGGCACCATCGACCCGGTCCAGTACCGCGCGCCCCTGCCGCGCGACGTGCACTTGCTTCCCGGCGACGGCTCCGACCACCGGGCGACGGGCCAGTCCTGCCGCACCGTCCTCTCGTTCCCGGCCATCCCGGCGACGCCGTTCTACGGCAGCAGCTTCGCCGCGCAGATCATCCCGTGGCAGTCGCTCGCGATCGTCTTCGGCGACGAGAGCTTCGCCGCTGCCGTCGGCAAGGCGAGCGACTCGGTCGGCGGCGCCCGCCTCTACGACGTCCGTGCCGATGTCCACACGACCGCGGTGCTCGGCCTCTGGCGGCGCGAGTGCATCGAAGTGCACGCCGCGGTCGCGCGGCGTTGGTGACGAACGATTGCGCTGTCGCAGGTTACCCGAGAGAACCGCTAAGCTCCCCCGCATGCGCAAGATGACCGCCCGCTCGGCCAAGTGGATGGAGACCGTGAAGGCGAACTTCGCGAAGGCGACCGGCAAGCCGGTCGATGCGTGGGTGAAGGGCGCGCGCACGAAGGGAATGGACCGCGACGTGGCCGCGGCGCGCCGGTGGCTCCGCGAGGACGAGGGGCTCACCACCGTGCAGGCCAACTACGTCCTCATGACCCTCTTCCCCGAGACCGACGACGACGAGGAGCTGCTCGCCGGGCAGTACGCCGGCAAGAAGGCAGCGCTCCGGCCCATCTACGACGCGCTGGCGAAGGTCGCGGGCCGCCTCGGCGACGACGTGATGATCGCACCGCGCAAGAGCCAGGTGACGTTCGCGCGACACGTGACGTTCGCGGTGGTCCGCGCGGCGAGCAGCGACCGCGTCGATCTCCGGCTGCGCCTCGCCGGCCACAAGCCGACCCCGCGCCTGCTCGCGACCCCCCGGGCCGCGGGCTCCGATCCGACGCACGTCGTCGCCCTGTCATCCGCGAAGGACGTGGATGCCGACGTGAAGAAGTGGCTCGCGCTCGCGTACGAGCGAGCGGCGCGACGGTAGAGGCCCACCGATGACGGCGGAGACCTACGTGGCGAAGGTGCGGCGCGGCGAGAGGCCGACGCCCGACGAGGGCCTCGCGTTCCTCCGCGCGTGGCATGCGGCGCATCCGGGCGCCACGTCGCTGGCGATCGCGGATCGTCTACTCCCCGACGGTCGCAGCTCGTACGAGCTCCTGGCGTCGTGCGTTCCCGCGATGGCCGACGCGTCCGCGGTGGATCTCGCGTGCGGCGACGGCCTCCTCGCAAGCTTGCTCGCCGCGCGTCTAGGGGCCCGCGCGCGCGTCCTCG
>JBEKGQ010000317.1:0-7948 GCA_050012715.1 Polyangiaceae bacterium | reverse complement strand
GGTGTGGACCTGGCCGTAGATGGACGCGGCGTACGTGTTCGCCATCGCCTGGAGCTTCGTCGCCGTCACGTCGTTCGCGTAGTTGTAGGCGGCCTGCGCCCAGCGCAGACGGAAGTACGTCTCCCCGTCGTAGCCCGTGGCGAGGGCCGGCTGGAGCTCCGGGAGGAGGACGCCGCCGAGATCGTCGAGGTCGGCGGTCAGGGTGGCGCTCGACTGGTTGTTCCCGTAAGCGACCGCGCTGCAGTAGAAGCCGCCGATCGCGCCGGCGAAGGCCAGATCGTCCTGCCAGGCGGTGCTGGTCCTCGGCAGGGCGGCGTAGGGCGCGATCGACGACCACCCCGGTGCGACGCCCGCGCCGTGCACGTAGGCGTACTTGAGCTGCTGGGTGATGACCTGCTGCTGCAGGCAGAGGGCCACCGGATCGGTCACGCCGTCGCCGAGGGTGCAGTTGCTCGTCGTCGCGTCGCTCGGGTTGCCGAAGTCGTCGAGGGCGTCGTCGCCCCCGTTGTCGGCGTCGGCGTCGGCGTCCTCACCGGCGTCGCTCCCGCCGGAGCTCGCGCCGTTGCGGCTACTGCACGCCCAGGCGAGGCCGAAGAGGCCCACCGGAAGCAAGGCAAGGAGGAGACGGGTCCGCATGATGATCCGGCGGAATATGGCGGCCGGCACCCGCCGCGCAACCCGCAAGCGCACGCAGGCTGCGCCGCGTCACGGGCGGCTGCCCACCTTCGACACGCTGGAGATGCTCGTGATGCTCCGAGCGGTCACGTCCGTGCGCTCCTCGCGGACGGGAAGCATGCGCGGCCTCTTTCGCGGCGCGTTGCCCATCTGCCGGCAGACGCGCCGCCACGTGGCCAGCGCCTCGTCGGCGCTGGCGAAGCGCTTCTCGCGGTCGCGCGCCATCATGCGCGCCAGGAACCGCTCGATCGACGCCGGCCACTCGTCGCCCGTCGTCGACGACAGCGTCGGCGGCTCGCGATCCAGCTTGAGCGCGATGAGCGTCAGCGCGTTCTGCCCCTCGAACGGCAGGCGCCCCGACAGGGCCCGGAACGCCACCGCGCCGAGCGCGTAGAGATCCGCCCGCTCGTCGACGCGGGCGCTGCCGCGCACCTGCTCCGGGGCCATGTACGCGAAGCTCCCCAGCGTGGCGTCGAAGGCGGTCAGCGAGGGCTCGCTGCGCTGGCCCTTGGGCGTCCGGATCTTCGAGACGCCGAAGTCGAGGATCCGCGTCCGCTCCTCGCTCTCGTCGGCGGCGATGTCGCGGGCGCTGAGGCGGCGCTTCTCGATGAAGAGGTTCGCCGGCTTGATGTCGCGGTGCACCACGTCGGCCTTGTGGGCCGCGCCGAGCCCCTGGAGCGCGTCGTCGACCACCGGGGCGACCTCCGCGAACGACAGGTACTGCTCGCGTCGCAGCCGCTCGTCGAGCCCCTCGCCCGAGAGCAGCTCGAACGCGATCCACAGCCGCCCGTCGCGGTCCTTGCCGGCGCCGAGGATGCTCGCGATGTGCGGCGACTTGATCTGCGCCGCGATGGCGGCTTCGCGGTGGAAGCGCGCGACGAGGTCCTTGTCCTGCGCGGCCTTGTCGTGGAGGACCTTGATCGCCACCTTCTCGCCGCTCTTGCCCTCGGCGGCATAGACCTCGCCCATGCCCCCGGAGCCGATGAGGCGCCGCATCTTGTAGATCCCTGCCAGCGTCGTGCCTGCGAGGGAGCCCGGATCGTGCGACATTCCCGTGGCCCAGCCTAGCAGAAAGACCCCCCTCTAGCCTGTAGCCTCGGGCAGAAAGGGTGATTACCCTCTGCCTCACATGCGCACCGAGAAGGACGTCGAAGCGTACTTGCTCCGCCTCAATCGGCGCTTCCGAAGCCTCGAGGAGCAGCCGGGAACGTACCTCGTCGAGATGGGCGAGAAGGCGCCCCCGCTCGTCCTCCGGGTCGAGGCGCCGCTCGTCGTCGTCCGCGTCCACGTGGGTGACGTCGACGGCAAGGGTGGCCCGGAGGAGAGCGCCCTCTATCGGCGCCTCCTCGAGCTCAACGCGAAGCAGCTGATTCACGCCGCGTACGGCCTCGACGAGGCGCGCGTCGTGCTCTCGGGAGCCCTGGAGCTCGAGAACCTCGACTTCAACGAGCTGCAGGCGACCCTCGACGAGATCGACATGGCCCTGGCGCAGCAGCTCCCGGGCGTGTCCAAAAAGAAGAACTGAGAAGAGAACCGAACCGCCATGGGCATCTTCAGCCGCCTCGCGCAGCTCATCAAGAGCAACCTGAACGACTTGATCAGCAACTCGGAGGACCCCGAGAAGATGCTGAACCAGGTCGTCCTCGACATGAACAACCAGCTCGTGGAGGCCAAGAAGCAGGTGGCCGCCTCGATCGCCGACGAGAAGCGGCTGGCGAAGCAAACGGAGCAAGAGGCGGCCAACGCGGCGGAGTGGGAGCGGCGCGCGATGATGGCGCTGCGCGCGGGCAACGAGGAGCTGGCCAAGGAGGCCCTCGCGCGAAAGCGCGAGCACGACGAGCTGGCCACGACGTTCAAGGACCAGTGGACCAAGCAGAAGAACGCGGTCGATCAGCTGAAGAAGGCTCTTCGGATGCTGAACGACAAGATCGAGGAGGCCAAGCGCAAGAAGAACGTCCTCATCGCCCGCAAGAAGAGGGCCGAAGCGCAGAAGGCCATCCAGGAGACGATGAGCGGTCTCCGCGACCAGAGCGCCTTCGAGACGTTCGACCGCATGTCGCAGAAGGTCGACCAGATCGAGGCGGAGGCCGAGGCCCAGGCCGACCTCGCCGAGGAGTACTCGGGGGACGTCTTGGCGAGTCAGTTCCAGAACCTGGAGCGGAACGCGAGCGCCGACGAGGACCTCACGGCGCTCAAGCGCAAGATGGGCATCCTCCCGCCGGAGGAGGCGAAGGCTCCCGCGGCGGCGGTGCAGGCCCGCGTCGAGGCCCCGGCCGAGGGCTCGAAGGCGGAGCAGGACGAGCTGGCCGCCGCGCTGGAGGAGATGGAAGTCGAGCAGCAGCAGCAGGAGAAGCGCAAGGCGGGTAGGTGAAAGGGGACGCCGAGCACCGCCCCTTCCACACCGAGGCGCCCGAGGCGCTCATCGCGCGGCTGGGGACCGACCCCGCGCACGGCCTGGCGGACGACGAGGCCGGCCAGCGCCTCGCGCGCGACGGCGCGAACGAGCTCCCGAAGCCGAAGGGCAAGAGCCCGTGGCTCCAGCTCGTCGGGCAGTTCGCGAACCCCATCGTCCTCACGCTGCTCGTCGCGGCCATCATCGCGATCATCGACGGCGTGAGCCGGCGCGACGAGCCCATGCTCGTCCGCTTCGGGGACGCGACGGCGATCATGCTCATCGTCGTCCTCAACGCGCTCCTCGGCTTCTACCAGGAGCGGCGCGCCGAGGCGGCGCTCGCCGCCCTCGAGAAGATGCAGACCCCGAGCGCGCGCGTCCGCCGCGGCAACGAGGTCAAGGTCGTCCCCGCGAACGAGGTGGTCGTGGGCGACGTGCTGGAGCTCGAGACCGGCGACGCGGTGCCCGCCGACGCGCGCCTCCTGCAGACCGCGAACCTCGCGGTCGAGGAGAGCTCGCTCACCGGCGAGAGCGTCCCGGTGCAGAAGGACGCGCTCGCCGCGGTCGCCGACGACGCGACGCTGGGCGACCAGGCCACGATGCTCTTCGTCGGCACGAGCATCATCCGGGGCCGCGGGCGCGCCGTCGTCGTCGCGACCGGCGTCGGGACGGAGCTCGGCAAGCTCGCGACGCTCATCCACCGCCCGCGCGACCGCACGACGCCGCTCGAGGAGAAGCTCGACGCCTTCGGCAAGAAGGTCCTCTGGGCGTGCCTCGCGCTCTCGGGGCTGCTCTTCGCGCGCGGTTACTTCAAGGGCGGGCGGAGCTGGCACGAGCTCCTCCTCGAGGCGGTGAGCCTCGCCGTCGCCGCCATCCCCGAGGGCCTCCCCGCCATCACGACGATCACCCTCGCCCTCGGCATGCAGCGCATGGCCAAGCGCGGCGCCATCGTGCGCAAGCTCGCGGCGGTCGAGACGCTCGGCGCCGCCACCGTCATCTGCACCGACAAGACCGGGACCCTCACCCAGAACGAGATGACCGTCCGCGTCGTCTACGCCGGCGGCGTTCGCTACCACGTCACCGGGACCGGCTACGACCCGCGCGGCTCGATCCTCGACACCATCGACCAGCGGGTCGAGGTCCCCGACAGCCCGCTCCGCGATCTCCTCGCGACCGTCGCCCTCTGCAACAACGCCACCCTGCAGAAGACCGCCGAGGGCTGGCGGGTCCAGGGCGACCCGACCGAGGGCGCGCTGCTCACCCTGTCGGCCAAGGGCGGTCTGCCGCGGGAGTCGGTCGTCAGCTCGAACCAGGTCGTGAAGGAGCTGCCCTTCGACAGCGACCGGAAGCGCATGACCATCGTCGCCCTCGACGAGATGGGGCGCGAGGTCGTGCACACGAAGGGCAGCGCGGACGTCCTCCTGCCCCTCTGCGCCGCCTACGAGACGGCGAACGGCCGCGTCGCGCTCGACACCGAGACGCGCCGGAGGATCCTCGACGAGGCCGAAGAGATGAGCGGCCGCGCGCTGAGGGTCCTCGCCGTCGCGCGGCGGGACCTCGGCACGCACCACGACTCCGAGCCGCCCCTCGTGCACGCCCAGCACGACGTGAACCGCCCCAGCGCGGAGATCGAGAACCGGCTCACGTTCCTGGGGCTCGTCGGGATGATCGACCCGCCCCGCGAGGGCGTGAAGGAGGCGGTGCGCCTCTGCGCGGAGGCCCACGTGCGCGCGGTGATGATCACCGGCGACCACAAGCTGACCGCGGTCGCCATCGCGAAGGAGCTGGGGCTCTGGGAAGAGGACGCCATCGCCCTCACCGGCGCCGAGCTGGAGAAGCTCGAGCAGGCCCACCTCGACGCGTGCATCGAGAACGTGCGCGTCTTCGCCCGCGTGACCGCCGAGCAGAAGCTCCGCATCGTCGAGGCGTTCAAGCGGTGCGGTCACATCGTGGCGATGACCGGCGACGGCGTGAACGACGCCCCCGCGCTGCGCGAGGCGCACATCGGCGTGGCGATGGGCAAGGACGGGACGGACGTCGCGCGCGAGGCGGCGGACATGGTCATCGCCGACGACAACTTCGCGACCATCGTCGACGCGGTGAGGGAGGGGCGCGCGATCTGGCGGAACATCCAGAAGTTCATCTTCTTCCTCCTGTCGAGCAACGCGGGCCTGCTCGTGGCGGTCTTCGCGGTCAGCTTCTTCACCGACCTGAAGCCGCTGACGCCGCTCATGATCCTCTGGATCAACCTCGTCACCAACGGGCTCCCGGCCCTCGCCCTCGGCGTCGACCCGCCGGACCCGACGCAGATGCGCGAGCCCCCGCGCAAGCGCACCGGCAGCCTGCTCGGCGCCCGCGACTGGCTCGGCATGGCGTTCGTCGGCCTCTGGATGGGGGGCGCCGCCATCGTCTGCTACCTCATCCCGATCCACCCCGACGACCTCATGGCGGTGAAGCACGGCCGCGCCATCGCGTTCTCGCTGCTCGCGCTGAGCCCCCTGCTCCACGCCTTCAACTGCCGCTCCGCCACCTCGTCGATCCTCTCGCTCCGCCCCATCCTCCCGATCGCCCTCGTCGGCGCGGTCGCGCTCAGCGCGGGCATCCACCTCGTCGCCATCCTCGTCCCTTCCCTCCGGCCCGTGTTCCAGACGTTCCCGATGAGCAGCGCCGAGTGGACGATGCTGCTCCTCCTCTCCGCGTCGATCATCCCGGGCGTCGAGCTGCTGAAGCTCGCGCAGCGCATCCTCCAGAAGAACCCCGCCGTCGAAGCCGTCCTCGGCCCCGCGTCCCGCCACAGCCGATAGTCGAGACGCACCACGAGAAGGGATCAAAAGGAGGGAAGGAGAACAGGAGATTTGTTTGGTGGAGCGGTCATCGAGCCAAAACTCCTTCCCTCCTACCCTCCTCGTTCTTCTCCGCTTGCTATGGTGCCGGGATGCGTCGGGCGGCTCTCCTGCTGATGGTGTGCGTGGCGTGCGGCGGGGGCGCGGGCGAGGGTGGCGACGCGAAGACGGCGCACGCGAAGGACGACCGGGACTTCGCGGCGTACGCGGCGGCGCACGGGATCCAGACGCTCGAGGGCGGCGGCGAGGCGGCGGAGGTGACGGCCGACGGCCTCCGCTTCGAGGCGGTGCAGAAGGACCACCCGGTGAAGCTCGACGGCGTGCTCAACGAGTGGCCGGCGATGACGAAGGCGTTCGTCACGAGCAGGGGGGCCACCAAGGCCACGCTGAAGCTCGGCCTCCAGTACGACGACGCGAGGCTCTACGTCGGGGCCGACATCGGCGATCCCTCGTTCCAGCCCGGGAAGGACCACGTCTCGCTCGTCTTCGCGGTGCCGAGCCCGGGGGGCAGCTACACGACGTACGACATCGGCTTTTACCCCGGCAAGCCCGGCGAGACCGAGGGGAGCATCCGCTACGGAGGCGGCCGCGGCGTCGGCGGCGGCAAGATCGTCGAGGCGCCCGAGGCCAACGGCTACTCGTTCGAGGCGGTCATCCCCTGGGGCGCGGTCCCGGAGCTGAAGACGACGCGCGTCGGCGTGCACGGCCTCGCCGCCTACGTCGACGGCGACGGGACCATCGCCACCGGTCCCGGCGACGCGCAGCACCCACGCGACATGGTCTGGATCCCCAGCGAGCCGGAGCTCTCGCTCATCGAGCAGCTCCTCCAACCCAAGGGGCTCACCAAGCGCGCCCCCGACGTGGAGCTCGTGGCCGACCTCACCGGCGACGGCGTGCGCGAGCGGGTCGCGGTGTGGGAGCAGTACATCACCATCTGCGGCACCTCGTACCTGGGCGGGACCGGCTTCTTCTTCCGCGATCTCCAGGGGCAGCTCGTGAAGCTCGAGGCGCGCGACGTGACCGGCCGCGGCAAGGCCGACGTCCTCGTGCGGCGCAAGCAGAGCGTCGGCGACGCCGAGCGCGAGTACCTCGAGGTGCTGAGCGCGATGAACGCGACCGACGAGCCGCGCGTGACCTTCTCGCACGAGATCGCGGTGCGCCAGAGCGACCACCACATCGACAACGCCGTCCACATGGCGCGCGGCGAGATCGAGGTGACCGCCGAGCCGACGACGACGTGGGACGCGCTCTCCTACAAGGAGCCCATCGCGGGGGGCGACGTGGAGCCGATCCTCTTCCCGTGGGGCGGGGTGAAGACGCAGGTCTACCGGTTCGACGGGACGAAGTTCGCGAAGGCCCGGGAGGTGACGCAGCGGGAGACGTTCCCGTCCGGCGGAGGCGGCGGAGGCTCTCCGGCGGCCCCCGCGCCGGCGCGCCCGGCCGAGCCGCCGACGCCCAAGGTGGGGCGCGGGGGCGACCTCTCCGCGCAGCTCCTCGAGCAATACCGGAAGGACCGCGGCGTCGGCGCCGACGTGAGCCCCACGACGGACCTCAAGGTGCACGTGGTGGGCGACGGGCGCCCGGAGCGCGTCGTGCTGATGGGCAAGGACGTCGTAGTGTTTGGCCCGGGCTTCAAGGGAGGCACGGCGTACGCCTTCCTGACGCTCTCGCAGTTCTCGGACGCCGCGGACATCAAGGAGCTCACCGCGCGCGACCTCACGGGCGACGGCGCGGCCGACCTCGTCGTCCGCGGGGTGCGCCACGTGAGCGCCGACGGCGGGTCGGTCGACGTCGAGGTCATGTTCGTCTACCAGGTGAAGCCCGACTCGATCGCGCGCATCTTCGGCATCGAGACGGCGCGCGAGCAGGGCGGCAAGCGCGTCCAGGGGATGGTCCAGTTCATCCCCGGGGCGGGCGGCAAGACGTTCGACATTCTCGCCGGACCCGGGCGCGCCACCGGGTGGACCCAGAAGACGTACCCGTGGAACCAGGACACGCCCGGCAGCGGGCAGCTCGAGCCGCTCCTCCTCCCGTGGGG
>JBEKGQ010000316.1:0-7959 GCA_050012715.1 Polyangiaceae bacterium | reverse complement strand
GCCCTCGATGTACTTGTCGCCCACGACCCCGTAGACGACGCACGTGTCGATGTCCTCGCGCCGCACGAGGAAGTCCGCCGCCTGGGCGATCGTGTCGCGCTCGGCCTCGCTCACGAACCCGACGCCGGCGGTCGCGAAGTTGCGCCGCACGACCATCGCCGAGAGCGCCCGCGCGATGACGTCCATCGCGGTCGGCGCGATGAGGCGCCGCGAGAGGTCCTCGAGCAGATCGCGGTCGCACACTTCGGAGATGAGCCCGGCGGCACGGAAGTCGGCCGCGCGCGCGAGCATGAAGTCGTCGGTGTCCGTCGCCAGGCCGTGCATGAGCGCGGTCGCGATGCGGCGGTCCTCCTCCACGTCGGGATCGAGGATCGTCAGCTCCTGCAGGTACTCGACGAAGATGGTCGCGGTCGCGCCCACGTCGAGCCGCAGATCGACGAACCGCGCCTTCGGCGGCGACACCGCGCGGTGGTGGTCGACCACCGTGAGCACCTCGTAGTCCCCGGCGTCGGCGAGATCGTTGTCGAGCTCGTGCGCGTCGACCAGGGCGAGGAAGTCGACCTTGCCGACCTCGGCCACCGTCTTGATCTTGCGGAGCTCGAGGCCGAGGAGCTTCACGAGCGCGCGATTCTCGCGGTGGCTCACCTCCTGGCAGTACCCGACCGTCGTCTGCGCCACGCCCACGCGCTGCGCGATGTGCGCCTGCGCGATGGCGCACGCGATGCCGTCGGGATCGGGGTGTCCACGCAAGGCGATGAGCACGTGCTTTCCCTTGGCGGCGGCCAGCGTGTCGGCGAAGGCTTGCGCGCGAGACTCCGTCGAGGCGCCGTTCGCGGGCGTCAGACGCCGTACCGGTTCGTTCATCACGGGGCGAATTGTGGACACGGTTTCAGCGACAAATCCAGGGCATGGGGGAACGTGCGCCTAGCACGGGCCCGCCAGCGCCGCCCCACGCACGGACGATGCCAATGCGTCCAGGCGCGCGAAACGGCGAGGGAAAGATGGTAGCGTGCGGCGTCGGCGATGCCCCCTCGACCGCTCGCGTCACGCTTCGCGGTGGCACGCCTGCTCCGGTCGCTCGTGGCGCCTCTGGCGCTCGCGCTGCCGCCGCTCCTCTGGGTCGCGGACGCCACGAAGCGCGCGTCGCTCACGCCGCTCGGTCGCGACCAGGGGATCTTCCAGTACATCGGCTGGGCGCTCTCGCAGGGCGAGCGCGACTACCGCGACATCCGCGACGTCAACGGCCCGCTGACGCACCTCGTGCACCGCGTGATGCTCGCGCTCGGCGGGGCCGACGAGCACCGCTTCCGCGTGCTCGACCTCGTCCTCACCGGCGCGACGTTCGCCCTCGTGGGCGCGTGCCTCCCGGGCCTGCGCTCGCGTCGCGCTCCGGAGACGGTCGAGCGCGCCGCATGGGCGCTCGCCGCGTGGGTCGTCCTCAGCGGGCAGTACCTGCTCTACGGCTACTGGGACATCGCTCAGCGCGAGAGCTTCTTCGACTGGCTCATGCTCCCGAGCGTCGCGCTCCAGCTCGTCGCGCAGCGGGCCCTCGTCCGCGGGCGCGGCGCGCGTCTCCTCGTCCTCGTCGGCGCGCTCAGCGTCGTCCCGTGCTTCGGCAAGCCCACCTACGCGCTCTTCACGCTGGCGCAGCTCCTCGCGCTCGCCCTCGACGACGACCTCGGCCCCGCGCGCCGCCGGGCCCTCCGCGCCTTCCTCGTCGGCGGCGCGCTCGGCGTCCTCTCGCAGCTCGTGCTCCTCGTCGCGACCGGCGATGCCCTGGCGTACGCGCGCATCCAGCTCCTCGACGTGCCCGCGATGTACCGCTTCATCTGGCCGCGCGCCGCCGCCGACATCTTCTCCAACCCGTGGGACGCCTCGCAGGCCATCTACGGCATCGTCGGCGCCGTCGTCCTGCTCTCGCTCGTCCTGCTCCGCGAGATGCCCCGCCGCGTCATCGCGGTGGCCCTCCTCCCCGTGTGCGCGGTCGGCAGCGTCATCGCCCAGGCCAAGGGGTTCCCGTACCACTTTCACCCCGTCACCGCGGGGGTGCACCTCCAGTGGCTCGTCTTCGCGGCGTGGCTCGCCGAGCGGACGCGCGTCGCCCAGCGGCGGCTCGCGCTCCTCCGCCTCGCGCCGATCGCCTTCGGGGTCGTCGTCGCCCTGCGCGTCGCGACCTCCATGGAGGACTCGCCGTACATCCGCGCCGTGTGGCTCCTCTGGGGCGCGTCGACGCCGGAGGACCGGCAGACCCGCGAGTACTTCGCGCGCTTCCCCGAGCCGGACTACTTCCCCTTCGAGATGCGCCGGACGGCCGCGTACCTCCGCGAGCACACGCGCCCCGGCGACCGCGTACAGACCTACGGCATGGACCCGTACGTCCTCTTCCTGGCGGGGCGCCTCTCGGCGACGCCGTACGTCTACGTCTACGATCTCGACGTCGACGCCGCCCTCGGCGGTGGCACCGGCGCGCGGCCCGACGAGGAGCAGAGCGCCCGAATCCGCGCCATCCACGACGCCCACGAGGCCGACCTCCTCCGCCGCCTCTCGGCGCGCCCGCCGGCCGCGTTCGTGTTCCTCGACAAGGCCCCGCTCATGGCCCGCGAGGATGCCTGGGACGACTTCGCGGAGCACTGCCCGACCGCCGCCGGTTGGGTCCATGCCCGGTACCGCGAGACGGCGCGCTTTGGTCATGATCACGTGTGGTTACGCGACGATCTGGCTCCCGCGCAGACCCCGGCGACCGAGGAGGAAGCGCCCCCTGACGCGCCTTGAGCTAGGCTGACCGCCCCGCGATCGGTCGGCGAGCGCGGCCTCTCCCCATGGACGACAACGGCGGCACACCGAGCATCCAGTCCGGGTCGTGGCCCGCGCAGACCGCCGGGCCTGCGCCGTCGGTCACGCCGTCGCCGTCGGTCACGCCCGCCCCCTCGTCGGTGGTCACCCCGAGCATGGCGCCGGAGGCCGCCGACCTCCGGTCGCCCGAATATTACCTGAACCGCGAGATGTCCTGGCTCGAGTTCAACGGGCGGGTCATGGCCGAGGCCGACAGCGACGCCGTCCCGCTCCTCGAGCGGCTCAAGTTCCACGCGATCGTGGCCTCGAACCTCGACGAGTTCTTCATGGTCCGGGTCGCGGGCCTCAAGCAGCAGGTCACCGGCGAGGTCGACGACACCGGCCCCGACGGGATGACGGTGGCCGAGCAGCTGACCGCCATCTCGGCGCGCGTGCACGAGCTCGTCGCGACGCAGTCCCAGGGGCTGGCGGTGCTCCTTCCCAAGCTCGCCGAGGCGGGGATCGTCTTCGTCAAGCCGAGCGAGCTCTCGCCCCAGGCGCAGAAGGACATCGACGCGCGCTTCCACAACGAGGTCTTCCCGATCCTGACGCCGATCGCCATCGACCCCGGCCACCCTTTCCCGCAGGTGCGAAACAAGAGCCTCAACCTCGGCGTCATGCTGACCCGCGAGGGAACCCTCGAGCACGGGTTCGGCGTCGTGCAGGTGCCGCAGATGCTGCCGCGCCTCTACCCCGTCGCGGGCGTGAAGACGGCGAGCGGGCAGCCGGCGAAGCACGCGTTCGTGCTCCTCGAGGATCTCCTGGCCCGGCACGTGGGGACGATCTTTCCCGGCGCCCACATCCAGGGCCTCTACGTGTTCCGCGTGACGCGCAACTTCGACATCGAGGTCGACGAGGAGGAGGCCGAGGATCTCCTCCAGTCGATCCAGCAGGAGCTGCGGCGACGCGAGCGCGGCAACGCGGTGAGGCTCGAGGTCTCGGGCGACGCGCCGGCGGGCTCGCTGGCGAAGCTCGTGAAGGCGTTCAAGCTCGACCCGGAGAAGGACGTCTACCTCGTCCGCGGGATGCTCAACGCGGCGGACCTGATGAGCATCACGCGCGCCGACGAGCGCGCCCTGCGCGACGAGCCCTTCCAGCCGCACGCGGTGCCGCCGCTGCGCGACGCGGACGACATCTTCGCGGTCGTGCGCGAGCAGGACGTGCTGCTCCACCACCCGTACGAGTCGTTCGACGGGGTCCTCGAGCTCATCTCGCGCGCGGCGGACGACCCCGACGTCCTCGCGATCAAGCAGACGCTCTACCGCGCCGGTGGCGACTCGCCCATCGTGAAGGCGCTCGTCCGCGCGGCGGAGAGCGGCAAGCAGGTCACCGCCATCGTGGAGCTCAAGGCGCGGTTCGACGAGGAGTCGAACATCGTCTGGGCGCGCATGCTGGAGCACTCGGGTGCGCACGTCGTCTACGGCCTCCTCGGTCTGAAGACGCACGCAAAGTGCCTGCTCATCGTGCGCCGCGAGAAGGGCAAGCTGCGGCGATACGCGCACGTCGCGACCGGCAACTACAACCCCACGACGGCGCGCTACTACACCGACTTCTCGCTCTTCACGTCCCGTCCGGACATCTGCGAGGACGTCTCGAGCCTCTTCAACCTGCTCACCGGGTACTCCGCGCCGCCGAAGTGGAACAAGCTGATCGTCGCGCCGCTGGGGCTCCACGAGGCGGTCCTCGGGCTCATCGCGCGCGAGGCGGAGCACGCGCGGGCCGGGCGGCCGGCGCACATCGTGGCGAAGATGAACGCGCTCGTCGACGCCGACGTCATCGAGGCGCTCTACCGGGCGTCGCAGGCCGGGGTGCCGATCACGCTGCTCGTCCGCGGCGTCTGCTGCCTGCGGCCGAAGGTGCCGAAGGTGAGCGAGACGATCGAGGTGCGAGCCCTCATCGATCGCTTCCTCGAGCACGGGCGCGTCTTCTACTTCTCCAACGGCGGGAAGGACGAGGTCTACATCGGCAGCGCGGACTGGATGCCGCGCAACTTCCACCGGCGGGTCGAGGCGATGATCCCGGTGGAAGATCCGGCGCTCCGCGCGCGCCTGGTCGACATCCTCGAGCTCCAGATGGAGGACAACGTGAAGGCGTGGACGTTGCGCCCGGACGGCAAGTACGAGCGCGTGACGCCCAAGCCGGGCGCGCCCGCCCTGCGGTCGCAGTCGAAGTTCATCGAGATGACGCGCGATCGCGTGAAGGCAGCCGAAGCCGCCGCGACGAACGGCCGCTTCTCGCTCGGCACCCTCTCCCGCCCCAAGGTGGACACCCACCTCACCGAGCCCCGCAAGGGCCGCCGCGAGCGGGAGCCGAAGAAGCACCCGTGAGCGAGCGCCGCACCGCGTATCCGCCCATCGAGCCGTACCGCACCGGACGCCTGCGCGTCTCCGAGGTGCACGACCTCTACTTCGAGGAGAGCGGCCATCCGCAGGGCAAGCCCGTGCTCTTCCTCCACGGCGGCCCCGGGTTCGGCACGGAGCCGAGCCACCGGCGCTTCTTCGATCCGAAGGCGTACCGCATCGTCCTCTTCGACCAGCGCGGGTGCGGCAAGAGCACCCCGCACGCGTCGCTCGTCGACAACACGACGTGGCACCTCGTCTCGGACATCGAGCGGCTGCGCGCGCACCTCGGGATCGAGCGGTGGCAGGTCTTCGGCGGCTCGTGGGGCAGCACACTGGCGCTCGCCTACGCCGAGACGCACCCGGAGCGCGTCACGGAGCTCGTCCTCCGCGGCATCTTCCTCATCCGGCAGAGCGAGATCGACTGGTTCTACCAGCGCGGCGCGAGCGCCCTCTACGCGGACGCCTGGGAGAAGTACGTCGAGCCCATCCCGGAGGCCGAGCGCGGCGACCTCCTCCGCGCGTTCCACCGCCGCCTCACCCACGACGATCCCGAGGTGCGCGTCCGCGCCGCGAAGGCGTGGAGCATCTGGGAGGGGTCCACCAGCTGCCTCCACCCGAACCAGGCGCTCATCGACAAGACCGCGGGCGACGAGTTCGCCATCGCGTTCGCCCGCATCGAGTGCCACTACTTCGTCCACGGGGCCTGGGTCGACGGCGAGCGCGACCTCCTGAAGAACGTCGGCAAGATCCGGCACATCCCGGGGGTCATCGTGCAGGGCCGCTACGACGTCGTGTGCCCGATGGAGTCGGCGTGGGCGCTCCACCGCGCGTGGCCGGAGGCCGACCTTCGCATCGTGCCGGACGCCGGGCACTCCGCGGGGGAGCCGGGGAACACGCACGAGCTCATCGAGGCGACGGACCGGTTTCGCTAGGGGCGGGTGGCGCCCGACGGTGGGTTCGACGCGCAAGTCGGCAGCGATGCCTCGCTCGGCGATGGCTCGGGAGGTCTAGAACTGCACGATCGTGGCGCTGGAGGGCCCCCATCCGGTGGCCGCGTTGACGGCCGGGGATGAGGCGCAGGCGATGACGGAGAGCGTGTCGCCCGGGCTGACGTCGGCGGCGGCGGGCAAGGTCGCCGACGGAGCGGCGGCAGTGAGCGGGAGGGGCGATGCGCACTTGCACGTGGCGACGGCGTTCTTGCTCCAGCAGAGGTAGTCCGCGAGCGGGAACGCACCGTTGTCGATCTGCTGCGCCGTGAAGGGGCCGTAGGGCACGCCGGCATCGGAGGGAATGGCCATCGTCGTCCTGGGAGCTCCTCCGCCGTCGGTGCCGGTCCAGCCGGGCTCTCCGAGGCCGTCGGCGTTCGCCGATGCGAGGAAGGGGGCCACGAGGGCGAAGGTGTAAGTCTGCGCCACCGGGGGGGTGGACCCCGCATCGGCCTCGCACGCGATGGCGGTCACGGTCACGGTGTTCGTGGGGCCTGCGAGGGACGGGCCGATCGCGACGCCGCCGCTTGCGGCGTCGTAGGTCAGCGCCGGCTTGATGCAGTTGCCCGAGGCGTCGCACGTCGGGCTCGAGCCATCGACCGTGTAGCAGATGCTCGCCCCGGGAAAGGAGAGCCCGAGGTCGAACGGCGCGTAGACGATCGACGACGCAGTGGCGAACACCACGGGCGCGCACACCCCGCACCCCTGCCCCGTTGCTTCGGTATAGATGGCCTGCGTAGGCGGCGAGTCGAACAGGCAAAGGGTCGGGTCGTGGGCGACCGCGGTGACCGTCAGTGGGGACCCGCCCGCGAAGGTGATCTGGACGGGAGCACCGCTGTAGAGCGACCCGGTGCAGACGTTGCCGGTGCAGGCCGGAACCGAACCGTTCGTCGTGTAGTAGATCTGCGCGGCCGTATCCGTGTCCGTGATGGTGATCGTGGTGCCGTCCGCGATTGCGTCGCCGTTCGGCGGCGGCCCCGGCGGTGTGATCACCGGCGCCGGGAGCCCACCCATGAACGGAGAGCCGCCGCAGCGGCCGTCCGGCATCGAGCTCGTCTCCGGCACGTCGAGCACGTCGGGAGGGTTGCTGCGGTCGTCGGGGGACGCGTCGTTCGCCGCCTGGTCGATGGCCGCGTCGAGCGTGGGTCCGCCGTCCTCCGTGGCGGGCGCCGCCAGCCTGCCGGCGGTGCATGCGAGAGGAAGTACCGCGAGGAGCAACGCGACGGAACGAACCCCCATGGGCCCGCATCCTGTCCGAGCGCTTTGCCTGGCGCAACGGAGGTCGACCTGAATCCGCCCTCTGTCATCCGTCCACGCGACAACTCCCCCGACGGCGCTACAGTCCGCTCCCGCGCATGAGTACCCCCCGCGCCGTAGTCATCCCCTTCGGTGTTCCCACCGAGGGGCGCGGCTTGGGGCTCGGGCTGGCGGCGTTGCTGCACACCTGCGTGCACCTCGACGGCAGCGGCGTCGCGATCGCGCAGCTCCACGGCCGGCGCAACGACGAGCCGGAGGGCACCGCGCCCTCGCCGGTGGAGGCGTTCGTCCCTCCCGCCGCGTGGAAGGACATCGCGGGCCGCGGCGAGACGCCGCCGGGCGTGGCGGTCGTCGTGACGGGGGCCTTCGAGCCGCCGCTCGACGGGCACGGGACCATCCAGCTTCTCGCCTTCGACGCGCGCGACGGCAAGGAGCGCGCACGCATCGACGCGGCGCTCGACGGAGCCCACGCGGGCGCATCGCTCGTCGGTGCCTTCGAGCAGCTCGGGGCGCGGCTCGGCGGCGAGCTCGGCGCGCTCGGT
>JBEKGQ010000315.1:0-7963 GCA_050012715.1 Polyangiaceae bacterium | reverse complement strand
ACACGTCGAGGCAATCATGTCGTCTCCAGGCGTCCCGAATCGTGACGCTCCGTCGTGTCCGCGGACGCTGACCTCGAAGAGGAGGTGGAGCGGCTCGTCGGCTGGGACGAGCGTTTGTCGGTCGACGCACGGCCGACGCTGCTCGCCGCGGCGGGACACGGTTCTTGCAGCCTGCCGGCCGACTCGTCCGTGGACGGATGAGCCTCGAGACCACGAGGAGAGCCCGCTTTGTCGTCCGTGGATGTTCGCGACTCGGAAATCATCGGACCGGACCACCAGCTCCCGGCCCACGTCGACGAGCACCGGTCGTCGGGTGGGTGGTGGTTCGTCCTCGCGACCGGCGCGGTGCTCGTCTTCGCGGGCGTGGCGTTCCTCGTATTTCACCAAAGCGAAGGCGCCCACAAGGCGGCGCCGCCTCCCGCGAAGGTCTCCGCGACGACGGTGACCGCGCAGAAGGGCGACATCGGCGTCTACCTCGAGGCCATCGGAACGGTGACCCCGGTTCACACCGCTTCGATCACGAGCCAGGTCAACGGCCTCATCGTCGCGGTTCACTTCCAGGAAGGCCAGCGGGTCCACAAGGGCGACGCGCTCCTCGACATCGACGACCGCCCGTATCGGGCGACCCTCCTCCAGGCCCAGGGGACGCTCGATCGCGACGAGAACCTGCTCGCCCAGGCCCAGATGGACCTCGACCGGTACCGCGAGGCGTGGGCGCGCAAGGCCATCGCGAAGCAGATGCTCGACGACCAGGAGAAGCTCGTCCTTCAGGACCGGGGCACGGTGAAGAACGACCAGGGCACGGTGCAGTACGATCAGGTGCAGGTCGACTTCTGCCACATCACGGCGCCGATCGAGGGTCGCGTCGGGCTACGGCTCGTCGACCCGGGCAACGTCGTGCAGGCGGCCGGCAACACCGTGCTCGTGGTCATCACGCAGCTCGAGCCCATCACCGTCATCTTCACGATCGCCGAGGACGACCTCGGGCCGGTCCAGGCGCGCCTCGCGCAGGGCGCGCAGCTCACCGTCGACGCGCTCGACCGGACGGGGCAGAAGAAGATCGCCTCCGGCGCGCTCATCACGCTCGACAACCAGATCGACACGACCACGGGAACCGCGAAGGCGCGGGCCACCTTCGGCAACGCCGACGACGCGCTCTTTCCCAACCAGTTCGTCAACACGCGCCTGCTCGTCGACACCCTGCGGGGGGTGACGCTGATTCCCGCCTCGGCGATCCAGCAGAACGGGTCGGCCTCGTTCGTCTACGCCATCGAGAACGGGACCGCCCACACGCGCCCGGTCAAGCCGGGCGTCACCGACCGCGGGATGACGAAGGTCGACGGCATCGACCCGGGGACGGTCGTCGCCGACAGCAGCTTCGACCGCCTTCACGACGGCGTCCTGGTCGCGCCCTCGAACGCGCCGCCCGCTCCCTCGGGGTCCCCGTCGTCGGCACCGTCCGGGTCGCCTTCCTCGTCGCCGCCGGCACCATCCGCGTCGCCATGAGCCCGTCGCAGCCGTTCATCCTGCGGCCCGTCGCCACCGCTCTGCTCATGGCCGCCATCCTGCTGGCGGGCATCGTCGCGTACACCCAGCTGCCCGTCTCCGCGCTGCCCGAGGTCGACTACCCGACGATCCAGGTGCTCACGTTCTACCCGGGCGCGAGCCCGACCGTGATGGCCACCACCGTCACCGCTCCCCTCGAGCGCCAGTTCGGCGAGCTCCAGGGACTGAGCCAGATGACGTCCACGAGCTCCCAGGGCACGTCGGTCATCGTCCTCCAGTTCAACCTGTCGCTGAACATCGACATCGCGGAGCAGGAGGTTCAGTCCGCCATCAACGCGGCGCAGAGCCTCCTCCCATCGCTCCTGCCTGCGCCTCCCACCTACACGAAGACGAACCCCGCCGACGCGCCGGTCCTCGTGCTCGGGATCACCTCGGACGCGATGCCGCTGTCGAGGGTGGAGGACCTGGTCGACACGCGTCTGGCGCCGAAGATCTCGCAGCTCAGCGGAGTCGGCCGCGTGAGCATCAGCGGCGGGCAGAAGCCGGCGGTCCGCATCCAGGCCAACCCGTCGGCGCTGTCGTCGTACGGCCTCAACATGGAGGATCTGCGCACCGCGCTGACCCAGGCCAGCGTCAACGCGGCGAAGGGCAACTTCGACGGTCCCCACCAAGACTACCAGATCGACGCCAACGACCAGCTCGAGACGAGCGACGACTACCGGAGCGTCGTCGTCGCGTACCGCAACGGCGCGCCGGTGATGCTGACCGACGTCGCGCGGATCGTGAACGGCGTCGAGAACAACTACCAGGCGGCGTGGATGAACGACACGCCGGCGGTCATCCTCAACGTGCAGCGCCAGCCGGGCGCGAACACGATCAGCGTCGTCAGGAGCATCAAGAAGCTCATCCCGCAGCTCGAGGCGACCCTGCCCGCGGGGCTTCACGTCACGGTACTGACCGACCTCACGACCTCCATCCAGGCCTCCGTCGCCGACGTCGAGTTCGAGCTCCTGCTCACCATCGGGCTCGTCGTCCTCGTCATCTTCCTGTTCCTGCGGAGCGTCTACGCCACCATCATCCCGAGCGCGGCCGTTCCGCTGTCCCTCATCGGGACGTTCGGGGCCATGTACGCGCTCGGCTACAGCATCGACAACCTGTCGATGATGGCGCTGACCATCTCGACCGGCTTCGTGGTCGACGACGCGATCGTGATGATCGAGAACATCACCCGCTACATCGAGGAGGGAGAGACCCCGATGCAGGCCGCCCTCAAGGGGGCCTCGCAGATCGGCTTCACGATCCTCTCGTTGACCGTGTCGCTCATCGCGGTGCTCATCCCGCTCCTCTTCATGGGCGACATCGTCGGGCGGCTCTTCCGCGAGTTCGCGGTCACCCTCGCGGTCACCATCGTCATCTCCGCGGTGGTCTCGCTCACGTTGACTCCCATGATGAGCGCCCGGATCCTGCGGGCCCGCGACGCGAAGCACGAGGGTCGCCTCTACAAAGCCACGGGCCGGGCCTTCGACCGGCTCATCGAGCTCTACGGGCGCTCCCTCAAGATGGTGCTCGGTCACCAGACGATCACGCTCTTCGTCGCGCTCTCGACCGTCGCCCTGACCGTCGTCCTCTACCTCATCATCCCCAAGGGCCTCTTCCCGATCCAGGACACCGGCGTCATCCAGGGCATCTCCCAGGCATCGCCGACGATCAGCTCGAAGGCGATGGCGGAGAAGCAGCGGGAGCTCACGAAGGCCATCCTCGAGGATCCGGCGGTCGAGAGCGTCTCTTCCTTCATCGGCGCCGACGGCACGAACATCACCGTCAACAGCGGGCGGATGTCGATCAACCTGAAGCCCCTGGACGGGCGGAGCGACAGCGCCTCGGACGTCATCCGGCGCCTCCAGTCGCGGCTCGAGGGGATCCAGGGGATCCAGCTCTTCATGGAGCCGGTGCAGAACATCACCGTCGACGACCGCGTGAGCCGGACGCAGTACCAGTACACGCTCGAGGACTCTGACCCCGACGAGCTGGCGCTCTGGTCGGGTCGCTTCGTCGAGCGGGTGAAGCAGCTCCCCGAGCTGCAGGGGATCGCGACCGATCAGCAGGTCGGTGGGCTCGCCGTGTCGCTCCAGATCGACCGCGTGACGGCGTCACGGCTCGGGATCGCGCCGACGACGATCGACAACACGCTCTACGACGCGTTCGGTCAGCGGCAGATCAACACGATGTACACGCAGATCAACCAGTACCACGTGGTCCTCGAGAGCGACCCGGAGTTCCAGAAGGACCCGAACAAGCTCGACAAGCTCTACATCCAGTCGAACGCCTCGGCGAACGCCACCGGCACCGGCGCGGCCGCCTCGTACGCCTCGTCGGGCTCCTCCGCGGCCGGGTCGAACGCGCTGACCTCGTCGGCCGCGTACACCCCATCGTCGAACGCGCTCGCCCGCGTGGCGAACGCGCTGTCTCCACCCGGCGCGAGCACGACGACGCCCGGCAACGTCGCGTTGCCGGCGACGTCGACGCTGGCGAACGCGGTGCCGCTGAGCGCGTTCTCGCACTTCGAGAGGACCACCGAGTCGCTGGTGATCACTCACCAGGGGCAGTTCCCGGCGATCACCGTGTCCTTCGACCTCGCGCCCCGGGGGGCGCTCGGGGGTGCGATCACCGCGATCGGCCGCGTCGAGCACGACCTGCACATGCCCCCGAGCGTCCAGGCCGGCTTCCAGGGTACGGCGGCGGCCTTCACGCGCTCGCTGTCGAACGAGCCGCTCCTCATCCTGGCCGCGCTCATCACCGTCTACATCGTGCTCGGGGTGCTCTACGAGAGCTTCATTCATCCCCTCACCATCCTCTCCACGTTGCCGTCGGCCGGCGTGGGGGCGTTCCTGGCCCTGCTGCTGTTCCACGAGGACCTCGACGTCGTGGCCATCATCGGCATCGTCCTCCTGATCGGCATCGTGAAGAAGAACGGCATCATGATGGTGGACTTCGCCCTCGAGGCGGAGCGCCAGCGCGGCAAGAGCGCGCCGGACGCCATCTACGAGGCGTGCCTCCTCCGCTTTCGCCCGATCCTGATGACGACCATGGCCGCGCTCCTGGCCGGTCTGCCGCTCGCGCTCGGGCGAGGCTTCGGCTCCGAGCTGCGGCGCCCGCTGGGGATCGCCATGGTCGGCGGGCTCCTCCTCAGCCAGGCGCTGACCCTCTACACGACGCCCGTCATCTACATCTTCTTCGACAAGCTCGCCCGGCGCTTCTCGCGCAAGCCGAAGGAGTCCGTCCCGGTCCCGGAGCCCGCCGAGTGAATATCTCGGGCCCCTTCATCCGTCGGCCGGTCGCGACCACCCTGCTCACGGTGGCGGTGGCGCTCGCGGGGGTCATCGCCTTCCTCGTCCTGCCGGTGGCGCCGCTCCCCGAGGTCGACTTTCCGACCATCTCCGTCAGCGCGCAGCTCCCCGGGGCCAGCGCCGCCATCATGGCGTCGTCGGTGGCCACCCCGCTCGAGCGGCAGTTCGGGCAGATCGCCGGCGTGACGGAGATGACCTCGACGAGCACGCTCGGGACGACGTCGGTCACGATCCAGTTCGACCTCGGTCGCGACATCGACGGCGCCGCGCGCGACGTCGAGGCCGCCATCAACGCCTCGCGCACGTACTTGCCCGCCAACCTGCCGTCGAACCCCACGTACCGCAAGGTCAACCCCGCGGACGCGCCGATCATCGTCCTCGCCCTCACCTCGGACAAGTTCGGCCCCGACAAGCTCTACGACGAGGCCTCCACCGTCGTCATGCAGAAGCTGTCGCAGATCCAGGGCGTGGGCCAGGTCATCGTCGGAGGGGGAGCCCTCCCGTCCGTGCGCGTCGACGCGGACCCCTCCCGGCTGGCGAGCTTCGGGATCACCCTCGCGAGCCTCCAATCGGTGCTCAGCCTCCAGAACTCCGACCTCGCCAAGGGCCAGCTCGTCGACGGCGACACGAGCGCCGACATCCTCGCGAACGACCAGATCTCCCACGCCGCCGACTACAAACCGCTCGTCGTCGGCTACGACAACGGCGCCGCGGTGCACCTGTCCGACGTCGCGGACGTCACCGACTCGGTCCAGAACATCCGCGTCGCGGGCTACCTGAACGGCGAGCGCGCCATCCCGATCATCGTCTTCCGGCAGCCGGGCGCCAACATCATCGCCACCGTCGATCGCATCCAGGCCCAGCTCCCGTTCCTGCAGGCGTCCATCCCGGGCGGCATCGTCATCCACGTCGTCCTCGATCGCACGACGACCATCCGCGCCTCCGTGTCCGACGTCGACCGGACCTTGCTCATCTCGATCGCGCTCGTGATCCTCGTCGTCTTCGTGTTCCTCCGGAACGTCCGCGCCACCCTCGTCCCGGGCCTCGCGGTTCCGGTCTCGCTCGTGGGGACCTTCGCCGTGATGTACCTCTTCGGGTACAGCATCGACAACCTGTCGCTGATGGCGATGACCATCGCGACCGGCTTCGTCGTGGACGACGCGATCGTCGTCATGGAGAACATCACGCGTCACCTCGAAGAGGGGATGAAGCCCTTCGACGCCGCGCTGAAGGGCGCGCAGGAGATCGGCTTCACCGTCCTCTCGATCAGCATCTCGCTCATCGCGGTGTTCATCCCGCTGCTCCTGATGGGCGGCATCGTCGGGCGCCTCTTCCGCGAGTTCGCGGTGACCCTCTCGACCGCGATCGTCGTCTCGATGCTCGTCTCGCTGACGACGACGCCGATGATGTGCGCGTACCTCCTCCGGGACGAGCGCCACCGGCGTCACGGGCGCCTCTACGCGGCCAGCGAACGGTTCTTCGACGGGCTCCTCTCGCTCTACCGCCGCACCCTCCGCTGGCTGCTCCGGAGGCCGGCGCTGACGCTGACCGTGCTCTTCGCGATGATCGCGCTCAACGTGGTCCTCCTCATGAAGATCCCCAAGGGGTTCTTCCCGCCGGAGGACACCGGCACGCTCGCGGGCGCCGTCCAGGGGCCCCAGGACGCGTCGTTCCAGACGATGGAGAGCGCGATGCGCGAGATCGGCGACGTCATCAAGAGCGACCCGGCGGTGGAGAACGTCGTCGGCTTCACCGGCACGAACGGCGCGACGAACACCGGGTCGTTCTTCGTCGCGCTCAAGCCGCTCGACGAGCGGCACGGGGTCACCGCTCCGCAGGTCATCAACCGGATCCGACCCCGGCTCGCGCGCTTGCCGGTGCCGTCGGCGTTCCTCCAGGCGGTGCAGGACATCCGCATCGGCGGCCGGGCGAGCAACGCGATGTACCAGTACACGATCCAGAGCGACGACGTGGAGGACCTCTCCCACTGGGGCCCCCTCCTGCTCCGCGAGATCAAGGGCATCCCCGGTGTGCAGGACGTCAGCTCCGATCAGCAGAACGGGGGCCTCGGTGAGCTGGTGACGTACGACCGGCGAACCGCGGCGAAGCTCGGCTTCACCGCGCAGTCGCTGGACTCCGCGCTCTACGACGCCTTCGGCCAGGCCCAGGTGTCGATCATCTACACCCAGGTGAACCAGTACTACGTCGTCCTCGAGGTCGCGCCCCAGTACTGGCAGAGCCCCGAGGGGCTGAAGTACGTCTATCTCCACTCGCCGGGGAACGGGCCGGTGCCGCTCAGCGCCGTCGCCACGAGTCACTCGAGCACGACGCCGCTCGCCATCAACCACACGAGCCTGTTCCCGTCGGTCACGGTGTCGTTCAACCTCGCGCCCAGCATGTCGCTCAGCGAGGCGACGCTCCGGATCGACCAGGCGAAGGAGAAGCTCGGCGCGCCGTCGACCCTGCGCGGCTTCTACGCCGGGACGCTCCTGGCTTACCAACAGTCGCTCGGGACCGAGCCGGTGCTCATCCTCACCGCGCTCCTCGCCGTCTACATCGTGCTCGGCGTCCTCTACGAGAGCCTCGTCCACCCGCTGACGATCATCTCGACGCTGCCGTCGGCGAGCGTGGGGGCCATGCTGGCGCTCCTCCTCTTCCACGAGGACCTCAACATCGTCTCGATCATCGGCATCGTCCTCCTCATCGGCATCGTGAAGAAGAACGCCATCATGATGATCGACTTCGCCCTCCAGGCGGAGCGTCAGGACAAGAAGAGCCCCGAGGATGCGATCTTCGAGGCGTGCATGCTGCGCTTCCGTCCCATCCTGATGACGACGATGGCGGCGATCCTGGGGGCGTTGCCGCTGGCGCTCGGCACCGGCATGGGCCACGAGCTCCGCCGCCCGCTCGGCATCGCGATCGTGGGGGGGCTCGTGCTGAGCCAGCTCCTCACGCTCTACACGACCCCGGTCGTCTACCTCACCTTCGACCGTCTGCGCCTCCGCCTGCGGCGAGGACGCCGAGCGCAACCGCTACCCGGGGCGTCCCCCGCGCTCGAGGGGGCCGAGTGATGCGGGCGCTGCGTGCCTGCGCCGTCGCGTCCGCCGTCG
>JBEKGQ010000314.1:0-8018 GCA_050012715.1 Polyangiaceae bacterium | reverse complement strand
CGAGCCCCACCGGCGCGGTCAGCGCCGGCAGGCCCGTGAGATTGCCGAGAAACGCGAAGCGGCAGCACGCGTCGAGCGCGAGGGCGTCGAGGAAGCCGTGGTCGAACTCGGCGTCCGTCACGCGCGCCGCGGTGGTGGCCGTCGTCGGCAGCGCGAGCAGGTCGACGTCCCCGAAGGCGCGGGCGACCTCGGCGCGGAGGCCGCTGCGGACGCGCTGCGCGTGGGTGTACTCGGTGGCGCTCATCTGGCTGAGCGAGGCATAGGAGATGGCGAGGTCGTCGTTGAACGCCGCCTTCTCCGCCCAGAGCTCCCGGTGCGATGCGAACGACTCCATGCCGATCGCGAGGTACCCGGCCGGTGCGGCCCATCGCGCCATCTCGAGCCGCGTGTCCACCAGCTTTGCGCCCTCCTTCTCCAGGGCGCGCAGCGCCTCGTGCCCGGCGCGCGACAGGGCCGGCGCCGCGTCGGCCCACTCCGTCTCGACGACCCCGATGTGTATCCCGCGCACGCCGCGCCCCAGGGCGCGCACGAACGACCCCGCCTCGGTGGGAGGCGCGAGGAGCGTCTGCAGGTCGCCCTCGTCGTGCCCGCTCGTCGTCTCGAGACAGCGCGCGAGATCGAGCGTCGACGACGCCAGCGGCCCCACGTGCGCGACGGTTCCGCCGAAGATGTCGCCGCGACGGCTGATGCGCCCCCAGGTGGCCTTGATGCCGAAGACGCCGCAGAGCGACGCCGGGATGCGGATGGACCCGCCGCCGTCGCCGCCCATCGCCAGCGGGACGAGCCCGGTGGCGACCGCGACCGCGGACCCCGTCGACGAGCCCCCCGCCACGCGGTCGGTGGCGTGCGGGTTGCGCGGCATCGCACGCTTCGGGTTGTAGCCGAGGGGGCTCATCCCGTACTCGGTCATGGGCGTGTGCCCGAGCACGACGGCGCCCGCCGCACGAAGCTTCGCGACACACGCCGCGTCCTCCGCCGCCGGCGTGGCGTCGTTCAGATCGGTCCCGCCGCGCGTCGGCAGGCCGCGGATCGCCATCTCCTCCTTGATGACGACCGGCACGCCGTCGAGCGGTCCGAGCGGCTCGCCGCGCCTCCAGCGCTCCGTGGACGCGTCGGCCTCCCGGCGCGCGGCCTCGTCCACGGACTCCATGAGCGGCCCCACGCTCGGTCGTCGCGCCGCGAGCTTCCGCGCCGCCGCCAGCGCGGCGTCGACGACCTCGCGCGGCGTCGTCGTCCTGGCGCGATAGCCGTCGGCCAGCGTGGCCGAGGTGCCGCTCCACGGCGCCGGCGGAAGCGGAAGGCCGGCGTGCTCCCCCGCCCTCGGCGCCCGCCCCGCGACCGGGCGGTTGTCTACCGGCATGTCGCCGAAGAGCGCGTCCGGCAGCGCTTCGAGCTGCCCGATGCGCAGGTCGGAGCGGAACACCTGGTAGAGCAGGCGAGCGCCGGGGCCCGTCTTCGACAGCCGGACGATGGCGCGGAGCGCGCGCCCCGAGATGCGAGGGGGGAAGGCCATGGAACGCCGATGCTAGCCGAGTCGCCGGTGCCGCAGGGTACACTCGGGACCGCGATGACTCCTCTCGTGAAGAGCGCGCTCGATCACGCCGCGGTGTGGCATCGCGATCAGAAGCGCAAGTACCCCGACGTCGACGTGCCGTACGTCAGCCACGTGGCAGGCGTCGTGTCGGTCCTCGCGCGCCACGGCTTCGACGACGAGGTCCTCGCCGCCGGCGCGCTGCACGACGTCGTCGAGGACTGCGGGGTCTCCTACGACGAGCTCGCGCGCCTCTTCAGCCCGCGCGTCGCGGAGCTCGTGAAGGCGGTCAGCGAGGAGGACAAGTCGCTTCCCTGGGAGGAGCGGAAGACGCGCTACCTCGCGTGCTTCGAGCGCTCGCCGTGGGACGCGCAGGCCATCGGGATCGCCGACAAGATCGACAACTTCGTCTCGATCATCGTCTGCGCGCGGGACCACGGCGATCCCTGGAGCATGCTCAAGCGTGGTAAGGCCGTGCAAATGCAGCGTTTCGAGGCGTTTGCCAGGGTCGTTGCCGGCCTTCCCCCGCACCCGCTCTGCGCCGAGCTCGAGGCCACGCTCGCGACCCTTCGCGCGATGTGAAGCGGGGCGTACCATCGCGTGGGGTCATGTCGTCTCAGTCGCCGGAGCGGCCCGAGTCGGGCGGTGACGTGCAGGAAGGCACGGTCATCAACGGCAAGTTCCGCATCGTGTCGCTGCTCGCGACGGGGGGCATGGGACGCATCTACCGCGCGGAGCAGGCGCCGCTCGGGCGCATCGTCGCGGTGAAGGTCCTGCGGACCCCCGCCGTCTCGTCGGAGACGATCGCCACCGAGTTTCGCAAGCGGTTCTTTCGCGAGGCGAGCATCCTCGCCAAGCTCCAGCACGCCAACGTCGTGACGCTCTTCGACTACGGGCGCATCGAGAGCGTCGCGGACGAGCGGTACTTCATGGCGATGGAGTACCTGGCCGGCGACACGCTGTCGCTCCGCCTCCGGAAGGTCCACTCGCTCCCGGTGGCGGACTCGCTGCGGATCCTCCGCCAGATCGCGCGCGGTCTGCGCGAGGCACACAAGCTCGGCGTCGTGCACCGGGACCTCAAGCCGTCCAACGTGATGCTCGTGCCGGAGGAGGACGGCGTCGAGGTCGTGAAGATCCTCGACTTCGGCATCGGCAAGCTCCTCGGCACCGACGACGACCAGGAGATCACGCAGGAGGGCGCGTTCCTGGGCTCGCCCAAGTACATCGCCCCCGAGCAGGTGAACGAGCGTCGCGTCGATCAGCGCACGGACGTCTACGCGCTGGGGGTCATCGGCTACGAGTGTCTCTGCGGGCGCGTGCCGTTCGAGGGGCAGACGAACCTCGAGACCATCCTCGCGCACACGAACAAGCCGGTGAAGCCGATGGCCGAGCGCTCGCCGGGGACCGTCGTGCCCGAGGTGGTCGAGTCGTTCGTGCGCCGGTGCCTCGAGAAGGAGCCCGACCACCGACCGCAGAGCATGGAGGAGGTGCTGCGCGGGATCGGCGAGTGCGAGCGCGCGCTCTACGGCGCGGGGAGCCTGGGCTCGTCGACGTCGACCGACAGCATGCCGGCCCAGCACCTGGTCATCCGCCCGAGCGACTCCAAGACGCTGGCGCTGAGGCCGCCGCCCGTCCCGGTCTTCCGTCCATCGGTGGGCACGGCGTCGCCGGTGACGCAGATGGATACGCTGCCCCCGCCGCCCGAGCGCTCGCGCCTGCCGATCGCGCTGGCGATCGGGCTCCTCGCGCTGTCGGTGGGTGGATTCACGGTGGCGCGGCTGACGACGCGCGACGCGGCGCGGGTCGGGGCTCCGTCCTCGACGGCGACGTCGTCGGTGGAGGGCCCTCGTTCCTTCACGCTGGTGCTCGACTCTCAGCCCTCGGGGGCCGACGTGTGGGACGGCGAGGACGTCATCGGGGCGACGCCGATGCAGGTGACGATCGACCGCGCCGGCGTGAAGAGAGGGCCGCGTCGCTTCATCGTGAAGCTCGACGGCTATGTGCCCTACACGGTCCTCCAAGGGGACTCCGAAACCGTCGTGAAGGTGACGGCGCCCCTCGACGCGCTCCCGCCCGCGGCGAGCGCGAGCGCCGCCGCCCCGCCGGCGTCCGTGCCGAGCCCCGTCCACGGGCCACCCCCGCGGTGGACGCCGCCCCCTCGCTCGACCACCAATGCCGCTCACCCGCCGCCGGACACGGACATCAAGCTCCAGCGATGACGCGCGTCCTCGCAGCGCTCCTGGCGTTCCTGGTCACGCTCGCGTGCGCGACCGGCGTCGCGCGCGCCGACGACGTGGCGGACGAGGCCGACCTGCAGTTCAACCTCGGCGCGGAGGCCTACCAGAAGGGCGACTTCAAGGGCGCGCTCGAGCACTTTCTCGCGTCGAACCGCCTCGTCGCCAACCGAAACGTCGAGTTCAACATCGCGCGCGCCTACGAGCGCCTCTCGAAGTACCCCGACGCCTTCCGCTGGTACGTGCGGGCGCTCGCCGGCGAGAACGACCCGGCGACGCGCGACCGCATCGAGGCGGCCCTCCGGGCGATGGCCCCCAACGTCGCGGTGCTCAAGGTGGAGACCGACCCGCCGGGGGCCAAGGTCTTCCTCGACCGCAAGGACCTCGGGGAACGCGGGAGCAGCCCGCAGCGCCTGGGCCTCTCGCCGGGACGCTACACGGTCATCGCCGAGCTTTCGGGGTACGACGACGCGCGCAGCGCGCCGGTCGAGCTTCGCCTCGGCGCGGAGGAGCACGTCGTGCTCCAGCTCGTGAGGATCCTCGGCACGCTGCGCGTCGAGGGCGCGGCCGGCGCCCAGATCCGCGTCGACACGGAGGACGCCGCAGTGGCGTGCACCGCGCCGTGCGACGTGCCCGTCCCTCCCGGGCGCCACACGCTCTTCGCGTCGCGGCCGGGAGCGCAGACCGTGACGCTGCTCGTCGACGTGGCGCCCCGGGCCCTCGTGACCGTCCGCCCGCAGATCGTGCCGCTCACCGGGACCCTCGTGGTCGACGCCGACGAGCGCGACGCGGTGATCGAGGTCGACGGCAAGCCCCAGGGCTTCTCGCCCGCGCTGCTCAGCGTGCCGGTGGGCGCTCACCGCCTCCGCGTGTCGCTCAAGGGCTTTCGCACCGTCGAGAGGGACGTCACCATCGCGCCGAACGACACGACGCGCGTCCAGCTCGAGCTCTCGAGCGTGACCCAGGTCGAGGCCGCGTCGCGGAAGATCGAGGACGTCGCCGACGCGCCCGGCTCGGTCAGCGTGATCCCGTACCAGGAGCTCCGCTCGATGCAGTACCCGAACGTCGCGGAGGCGATGCGCGCCGTGCGCGGCGTCTACGTGTCCTACGACCGGGGCTACATGACGCTCGGCTTCCGCGGGTTCAGCCGCCCGGGGGACTACGGCAACCGCACGCTGGTGCTGCTCAACGGGCAGCCCATGAACGACGACTGGCTCTGGTCCTCCTACGTCGGCTACGATTTTCGCACCGACCTCGAGGACGTCGAGCGCATCGAGGTGGTCCGCGGCCCCGGCTCGGTCCTCTACGGAACGGGCGCCTTCAGCGGCGTCGTCAACGTCGTCACGCGCGGGCCGGACGAGCCGACCGGGGCGGAGGTGGGACTGAGCGCCGGCGGCGAAGGCGTCGCGCGAGCCCACGCGCGCGTGCAGTACCGCTTCGCGGACGATCACGGCGGGGTGTGGACGAGCCTCGCCGTCGGTCACGGCACGGGGGCCAACTACTTCTTCCCCGAGTACGTGAGCCAGGGTCCGCCCCAGGTCGCCGGCAACGCGCGCGGGCTCGACGGGTTCGACGTCATCACGTGGGGCGGGCAGGCCCGCTGGGACATCGTGAAGCTCCAGTGGTCGCTCAACTCGCACACGAAGACGCTGCCGACCGGGCAGTTCCAGACGCTCATCGGCGACGCCGACACCCGGCAGACCGACACGCGCGGGATGCTCGAGGCCAAGGTCGAGCCCAAGCTCGGCGACCAGGTGGAGTCGACGTCGCGCGCCTACGTGAACTACTACGGCTACCGCGGGCACTTCGCGCACGACCCCACCGAGGGCGGCCTCGAGTACAACACCTACGATGGCCAGTGGGTCGGCGGCGAGCAGCGCTTCGTCTACACGCCCGTCGACATGCTTCGCTTCACCATCGGCGGCGAGGCGCAGCGGCACATCCGCGTCCACACGTACGACTACAGCGATACGCAGGGCGTCAGCGACGACGACACGCACAGCTTCTCGCTCCTCGCCGGGTATCTCGTGGGCGACTTCGTGCCGAGCCGCGTCCTCAAGGTGGAGCTCGGCGCGCGCGTCGACCAGTACCTGTACGAGGCCTTCAGCACGCCCACGAGCAACTACCCATCGTTCGGGGTCGGCTCGATCTCGCCGCGCCTCGCCGTCATCCTCAAGCCCGCGGCGGATGACGAGGTGAAGATCCTCGCCGGGCGCGCGTTCCGCACCCCGAGCATCTACGAGCTCTACTACGCGGGCGGCGGACAGCTCATCAACCCCACGCTGACGCCGGAGCACATGGTCTCGGTCGAGGCCGAGTACAGCCACCGCTTCTCGCAGACGGTGACCGGGCTTCTCTCCGTCTACGACAACGTGATCACCGACCTCATCGCGCAGCGCGCCGATCCTCAACCGGGCGCGGGGGCCGCCGACTTCCAGTACCAGAACACCTCCGCGCCGGTGGAGACGCGGGGGGCCGAGATCGAGCTCCGGCGCGAGTGGAAGGAGGGCTGGATGGTCGCGGCGCAGTACGCCTACCAGCACTCGAGCTACGTGGCTTCGAGCGCGCTCTCGGACATCCTGTCCGAGAAGGGGGCCACCGGCTTTCGCAACGTCCCGAACGCCCCCGAGCACACCGCGGGCATGAACGCCGCCGCGCCGATCCTCTCGCGGGCGCTCGTCGCCTCGACGCGCGTCACGTTCAACAGCTCGCGCTGGGACCGGAACGATCAGGCGTCCGACCCGGTGACGGGGCAGCCGAACCCGCCGCAGGGGCACACCGATCCGGTGGTGCTCTGGGACATCGTGCTCTCGGGCACCGAGCAGAAGTGGGGGGTGTCGTACGCGTTCGGCGTCTACAACGCGTTCGACTGGCGGTGGAGCGTGCCGGTGTCGCCGGAGTTCCTTCAGACGACGATCCCGCAAGACGGGCGCACCTTCCTCGCCTCGGCGTCGAAGGTGTTCTGACGCTAGAGCGTCGCCTCGGTTCGGAAGCGCGCCTCCATGCGGATGCGGAGCCAGTTCTCGAGCTTGAGCGCGCCGAGGAGCGCCTTGAAGGGCTTGACCCCCAGGTCCGTGAGCTTGCCTTCCCACGTGCCGGTGGCGACGACGACGTCCCACTGCTTCACCGCCTTCACGGCCATGGCGACGCGACGGGGTTGCCCCCGCACCGTGAGCTCCCCGCGGAGCTGCCCGCCCTCCGCGGTGCCCTCGTAGCGTCCGCGCAGCTCGATGAACGGAAAGCGGCGGGCGTCGAGCACCTCGTCGCTGCGCATGTTCTCCATCATCTTGTGCCGGTCGGACTCGCTCACGTCGCCTTGCGGCTCGATGTTCGCGACCTCGAACCGCACGTGGACCTGACCGTCGCCGAGATCTACCGACGCCGCCTCCGGACGCGCGGACAGCGTCGGATCGTGCCCCACCGCTCGCAGCAACCCCGTCGCGCGGAGATCGATGTAGACGCGCGAGTCCGGCGAGAGCTCGAAGCGCATCGAACGAGACGCGAACGTACCACAGCCGTGACATTCTCGACCTCGACCGGCACGTGCGCTCGCTGATACTCCTCGGCCATGGCGAGCGTGCCCCCTCCGTCCGTCCTGCCCAAGCCGCACGCGCCGACCGGAAGCCTCGTCGCGCTGGCCTTCGGCGCGCTGGGGGTCGTCTTCGGCGACATCGGGACGAGCCCCCTCTACACGTTGCAGGTGGGCATCGCCCCCGAGCCCGGGATGCAGCCCGACTCCGGCGACGTGCTCGGCGTGTGCTCGCTCATCGTGTGGGCGCTGACGCTGGTCGTGACGGTGAAGTACCTGGCCTTCGTCATGCGCGCGGACAACCACGGCGAGGGCGGCATCCTCGCGCTCCTCGCGCTCGTGCCCGAGCGCAAGGGCGTGCGCGTCGGCTTCGTGGCGCTGATGGTCGTCGCCGGGGCCGCGCTCCTCTACGGCGACGGCATCATCACGCCGGCCATCAGCGTCCTCAGCGCGCTGGAGGGCGTCGAGCTGGCCGCGCCGGGCTTCAAGAGCGCGATCGTCCCGGTCACGTGCTTCGTCCTGCTGGGGCTCTTCGCGATCCAGAGCCGCGGCACCGGCGGCCTGGGCAAGGTGTTCGGCCCGGTGATGACGATGTGGTTCCTCTGCATCGCGGCCCTCGGCGCGTGGCACATCGCGCAGAACCCCGGCGTCCTCGCCGCTCTCTCGCCGAAGTGGGGAGCCCTCTACTTCGTGCACCACGGCTTCCGGGGCCTGCCGATCCTCG
>JBEKGQ010000313.1:0-8020 GCA_050012715.1 Polyangiaceae bacterium | reverse complement strand
CGGGTCCATCCAGGTCGCGTCGATGCCGGTCTGCGACAGGGGCATCCCCGGGGCCGGGGGCGGCGGCTTGTCGGTCGACGCGGTCGTCACCGGAGGGATCGTCGGCGGCGGGTTCGGGGGAGGGGAGCCGCAGGCGGCGACGAGGGCGAGAGCCGGGAAGACGAACTGGGGGAGCGAGCGCCTCATGGCGGCGACCCTAGCAGAATCGGGCGGCCCGACCCGGCTCCGGCCGTTGCAATGCATGACCTGGGACACTAGAAGCCGGGCATGAGCAACGTCCGCATCGAGTCCGACAGCATGGGTCCGATCGAGGTCGCCTCCGACAAGTACTGGGGGGCGCAGACGCAGCGCTCCTTGCAGAACTTCAAGATCGGCGGCCAGCGCTTCGGGCGACCGGTCATCCGGGCGTTCGGCATCGTCAAGAAGGCGGCGGCGCTGACGAACCGCGATCTCGGCAAGCTCGATGGGGCGAAGACGGACCTCATCGTCCGCGCCGCCGACGAGGTCATCGAGGGCAAGCTCGACGCGCACTTCCCGCTGGTCGTCTGGCAGACCGGCAGCGGGACGCAGTCGAACATGAACGCGAACGAGGTGATCTCGAACCGCGCCATCGAGCTCTCCGGCGGCGTCATGGGCTCGAAGAAGCCGGTGCACCCCAACGACGACGTGAACCGCTCGCAGTCGTCGAACGACGTGTTCCCGACGGTGATGCACGTGGCGGCAGCGCTGGAGCTGCACGAGCAGCTCATCCCGGCGGTGGCGCGGCTGCGCGGCGTCATCGAGCAGAAGAGCCACGAGTTTCGCGACATCGTGAAGGTGGGGCGTACGCATCTGATGGACGCGACGCCGCTGACCGTCGGCCAGGAGATGTCCGGCTGGGCGGCGCAGCTCGCGTTCGGCGAGCGGGAGCTCACCCACGCGCTCGCGGGCCTCCACGAGCTGGCCCTTGGGGGCACGGCGGTGGGCACGGGGCTCAACACGTCGCCGAAGTGGGCCGACGCGGTGGCGCGCAAGATCGCGGAGCTCACCGGTGCGCCCTTCGTCACCGCGCCGAACAAGTTCGCGGCGCTGGCCGGGCACGAGGCGCTCGTCGCGGCGAGCGCGGCGATGCGCACGCTCGCCGTCTCGTGCTTCAAGATCGCGAGCGACGTGCGCCTGCTCGGCAGCGGTCCGCGGTGCGGCCTCGGCGAGCTTCACCTGCCCGAGAACGAGCCGGGCAGCAGCATCATGCCGGGCAAGGTGAACCCGACCCAGGCCGAGGCGATGACGATGGTGTGCGCGCACGTGATGGGGAGCGACGTCGCGGTGGGCTTCGCGGGCGCGAACGGGCACCTCGAGCTCAACGTGTTCAAGCCGGTCATCATCCACAACGTGCTCGAGAGCTGCAAGCTGCTGACCGACGCGTGCCACAGCTTCACCGACAACTGCATGATCGGCGTCGAGCCGAACCGCGACGTCATCGCGCGGCACGTCGAGAACACGCTGATGCTCGTCACCGCGCTCAACGAGGTGATCGGCTACGACAACGCGGCGAAGGTCGCGAAGCTCGCGCTGCACGAGAACATGACCCTGCGCGCCGCGGCGGCAAAGCTCGGCCTCGTGAAGCCGGAGGACTTCGACCGCTACGTGCGCCCCGAGAAGATGATCGCGCCGGAGTGACGCGCGCGCGTCTGACGCGGCGCGCGGTGTCGAAGTCCAGCATCGTTGTGGCACGACATCGGCGAGCGTGTGAGTCGATTGGTGCCAATTCATCCGCGCGAATTGAGGCCTTTTCATCGGTGCTTCTATTCGCGTCGGAGACGTCGCATTTCTTTTGAACGGCGAGCGGCCGCTCGTTACCGCATGAGGAATCCCTGGAGGTCCCATGCGAATGCGATCGCTCTGCGTCATGACGCTGCTCGTCCCGGCCGCGGTGATCACCGCGGCTTGCAGCACGACCACGACCTCCGAGTGGGGGAGCGCGTCGACCGGCCAGTCGGACCAGTCGGCCGATCAGTCGGCGCTCGCCGGCATCACGCAGTACCCCTCGGTCCCGGTGTGCGAGCGCGTGCGACCCGGGAGCGGCGCGATGCGCTGCCACGCGACGACGCGCGCCAACCCCGACGGAACCGTACAGACCAGCGCGACGCCGTCGGGCTTCGGGCCGACCGATCTCCGCTCCGCCTACAACCTGCCCGCGAGCGGGGGCAACAGCCGCATCGTCGCCGTCGTCGACGCGTACGACGATCCCACCGCGGAGAGCGACCTCGCGGTGTACCGCAGCCAGTTCGGCCTCTCGGCGTGCACCTCGGCGAACGGCTGCTTCACCAAGGTGAGCCAGACCGGCTCGACCACCGAGCTCCCGACCGCCAACTCGGGCTGGTCCGGGGAGATATCGCTCGACGTCGACATGGTCAGCGCGGCCTGCCCCGACTGCAAGATTCTGCTCGTGGAGGCGAGCTCGGCCGACGACGCCGACCTCGGGGCGGCGGTCAACGAGGCGGCCGCGCTCGGCGCGGCGGCGATCAGCAACAGCTACGGCGGCGGCGAGGACTCGGGCACCTCGAGCGAGTCGACGGAGTACTACGACCACCCGGGCGTCCTCGTGACCGCGAGCGCCGGCGACCAGGCGTTCGGCGCGGAGTTCCCGGCGACGTCGCAGTACGTCCTCGCGGTCGGCGGAACGTCGCTGGCCAAGTCGTCGTCGACCCGCGGCTGGGCGGAGAGCGCGTGGAGCGACGGCGGAAGCGGGTGCAGCGCCTACATCGCGAAGCCGAGCTGGCAGACGCAGACGGTATGCAGCAATCGCATGGAGGCCGACGTCTCCGCGGTGGCGGACCCGGACACCGGCGTCGCCGTCTACCAGTCGGGCGCGTGGCAGGTGTACGGCGGGACGAGCGTGGCCTCGCCGCTCGTGGCGGCCATCTTCACGCTGCTCGATCTGAACGGGCAAACCCCGCAATTCGCGTGGACGCACACGTCGGACTTCTACGACGTCACCTCCGGCAAGAACGGAAGCTGCGGCACCATCGAGTGCACCGCCGGCGTCGGCTACGACGGCCCGACGGGGTGGGGGACGCCGAACGGCGCGGCCCTCGCGGGAAGTACGAGCAGCAGCTCGAGCAGCGGGAGCGGCACGTCGAGCACCAGCAGCGGGAGCAGCACGTCGAGCACCAGCAGCGGCAGCAGTACGTCCAGCAGCGGGAGCAGCACGTCGAGCGGCAGCACGTCGAGCAGCGGGAGCAGCACGTCGAGCGGCAGCAACAGCTCGAGCAGCGGCAGCACCTCGAGCAGCGGGAGCAGCACCTCGAGCAGCGGCAGCAGCTCCAGCGGCTCCAGCAGCGGGAGCACGAGCAGCAGCGGAAGCAGCAGCAGCGGTGGCGGCGGTACGTGCTCGCACGCGGTCTGCTCGTCGGGCGTGCCTCTGACGAGCACTTGCAGCACGTGCGCCGGTGACGTCTGCGCGAAGGACCCCTACTGCTGTCAGACGCAGTGGGATGCCATCTGCGTGAGCGAAGTGCCGCAGGACTGCCCCGGCACGACCTGCACCGTCGGTGGCGGCGGGGGAGGAACCTGCGGTCACGCCGTCTGCAAGTCCGGCGCGGCGCTAGGCTCCTCGTGCAGCACCTGCGCCGGCGACGTGTGCGCGCAGGATCCCTACTGCTGCAGCGTCGCGTGGGACAAGATCTGCGTCAGCGAGGTCAACGAGGACTGCAGCGGCCAGACGTGTCCGTGATGCGCCCTCGGGCGTGAGGCATGGGGCGCATGCGCCCTATGCGCGGCCCGTGCTTGCCGCCGTCTCCGCCGGGGACTACTCCCTCGGTAGGACACCATGACCGACTCCTACGCCGCCAGGTCCACGCTCGCCGTTGGCTCCGAGAGCTACGCCTACCATCGCCTCGCCGCGGTCTACGCGAAGCATCCCCAGGCGGCGCAGCTCCCGTATTCGCTCAAGATCCTGCTCGAGAACCTGCTCCGCACGGAGGACGGCGTGTCCGTCCGCGCCGAGGACATCGAGGCCCTGGCGACGGTCGACGTCACGCAGGCGCCCTCCCGCGAGATCGCCTTCACGCCGGCGCGCGTCCTGCTCCAGGACTTCACCGGCGTCCCCGCGGTGGTCGACCTCGCGGCGATGCGCGAGGCGATGAAGGCCCTCGGCGGCGACCCGAAGAAGATCAACCCGCTCCAGCCGGTCGAGCTCGTCATCGACCACTCGGTGCAGGTCGACGCCTTCGCGTCGCACGACGCGATGACGATCAACGGCCAGCTCGAGTACCTGCGAAACAAGGAGCGCTACCAGTTCCTCAAGTGGGGGCAGAGCGCGTTCCGCAACTTCAAGGTCGTGCCCCCGGGCACCGGCATCTGTCACCAGGTGAACCTCGAGCACCTCGGCCGCGTCGCGATGAAGAGCGAGGACGGCAAGACGCTCTACCCCGACACGCTGGTGGGGACGGACTCGCACACGACGATGATCAACGGCCTGGGCGTCCTCGGCTGGGGCGTCGGCGGAATCGAGGCCGAGGCGGCCATGCTCGGCCAGCCGGTCTCGATGCTCATCCCGCAGGTCCTCGGGGTGAGGCTCACCGGCGCGCTCCCGGAGGGGTCGACCGCGACGGATCTCGTGCTGACCGTCACCGAGATGCTCCGGAAGAAGGGCGTGGTGGGGAAGTTCGTCGAGTTCTTCGGCGACGGCCTGGCGGAGCTGACGCTCGCCGATCGCGCGACGATCGCCAACATGGCACCCGAGTACGGCGCGACGTGCGGCATCTTCCCGGTCGACGCGGAGACGCTGCGCTACCTGCGCTTCACCGGCCGCCCCGAGGCGCAGGTGAAGCTCGTCGAGGCGTACTTCAAGGAGCAGGGCCTCTTCCACGCGCCGGGCACGCCCGAGGCCAAGTACACGGACGTGATGCACCTCGATCTGAAGTCGGTCGTGCCGAGCCTCGCCGGCCCCACGCGCCCGCAGGATCGCGTGAAGCTCGACGAGTCGAAGAAGAGCTTCCACGCGTCGCTCGGCAAGCTCCTGGCGAACGCGCCGAAGCCGGGCGCGCCCGACGCGAAGGCGACGGCGACGATCGACGGCAAGGAGGTGGAGCTGACCCACGGGTCGGTGGTCATCGCGGCCATCACGAGCTGCACGAACACGTCGAACCCCAGCGTGCTGATGGCGGCAGGCATCCTCGCGAAGAAGGCGGCCGAGAAGGGGCTGACGCGGAAGCCCTGGGTGAAGACGAGCCTCGCCCCCGGCTCGAAGGTGGTGACCGAGTACCTCGCCAAGGCGGGGCTGACGCCGTTTCTCGAGAAGCTCGGCTTCGATACGGTGGGTTACGGCTGCACGACGTGCATCGGCAACAGCGGGCCGCTGCCGGAGCCGGTCTCGAAGGCCATCGAGGCGGGCTCGCTCGTCGCGGCGGCGGTGCTCAGCGGCAACCGCAACTTCGAGGGCCGCGTGCACGCGGAGGTGCGCGCCAACTACCTCGCGTCGCCGCCGCTCGTCGTCGCGTACGCCCTCGCCGGCACGGTCGACTTCGACCCGTACCACGAGCCGCTCGGCACCGGGACCGACGGCAAGCCGGTGTTCCTGAAGGACGTGTGGCCGACGCGGGCCGAGGTCCTCGCGGCCATCGAGGCCAGCATCGATCGCGCGATGTTCGAGAAGGTGTACGGCGCGGTCTTCGACGGCGACGACGAGTGGCGCAAGCTCGCGGTGCCCGCGGGCGACCGGTACGCGTGGGACACGAAGTCGACGTACGTGAAGCACCCGCCGTATTTCGAGGGGATGACGCGCGAGCCCGGGGCGGTGACCGACATCCGCGACGCGCGCGTGCTGCTGCTCCTCGGCGACAGCATCACGACGGACCACATCTCGCCGGCGGGCTCGATCAAGAAGAGCGGCCCGGCCGGTCAGTACCTGCTCGAGCGCGGCGTCGAGGTGAAGGACTTCAACTCGTACGGGTCGCGGCGCGGCAACGACGAGGTCATGGTCCGCGGCACGTTCGCCAACGTGCGCCTGCGGAACCTGCTCGCCCCCGGGACGGAGGGCGGCGTGACGCGCCACCTGCCGGGCGGCGAGCCGATGAGCGTGTACGACGCGGCGGTGCGCTACGCGAAGGAGGGCGTCCCGCTCGTGGTCCTCGCGGGCAAAGAGTACGGGTCGGGCTCGTCGCGCGACTGGGCGGCGAAGGGGCCGAAGCTCCTCGGCGTCCGCGCGGTGATCGCGGAGAGCTACGAGCGCATCCACCGCTCGAACCTGGTGGGGATGGGGATCCTTCCGCTCGAGTACTCGCCGGGCGAGAACGCGAGCACCCTAGGTCTCACGGGGGAGGAGACGTTCTCCATCGAGGGCCTCGCCGAGGCCATCACGAAGCGCAAGGTCGTCGTGCGCGCCAAGCGCGCCGACGGCTCGGTGCGCGAGCTGACCGCGACGGTGCGCGTCGATACCCCGCAGGAGCGCGAGTACTACCGGCACGGAGGGATCCTCCAGTACGTGCTGCGGCAGCTGCTCGCGCGCTGAGCGCCGAGGCTCCCTAGGAGGACGCGGCCCCGAGCGTGAGCACGGGGCGGTGCGACGTGCGCACGACGTGCTCCGCGACGCTGCCGAGGAGCGCGCGCGCGAGGCCGTGGCGGCCGTGGGTGCCGATGACGATGAGGTCCGCGTCGATCTCGTCGGCGACGCCGACGATCTCCTCCCACGCCTCGCCCTCGCGCAGAACCGTCGCGATCGCGACCTTCCCGCCGCGCTTGCCCTTCACCGCCGCCTCCAGGGCATCTCCCGCCGCCGTCCCCAGATCGCTCGCGACCTGCGGGGTCGGGATGAGGGCTCCGTCGGGGAACCCGACGACGGGGATGGCGTAGGAGTGCATGACGGTGATCGACGCTCCCAAGCTCGCGGCGAGCTCGATGGCCCAGTCGAGCGCGTGGGCCGAGACCTCGGTGAAGTCGATGGGAACGAGGATGCGGCGGAACGGGATGGCCATGGCCGTCTGACTAGCAAACGGTGGACCAGAGCGGGGGCCAAAACGCCCTGATTTCGCGACTCTACGACGGTCGCCCGAGGCTGCTCGACGGGGCCCGCAGCCCCCTGGTCACGCTTGCGCCCGGCATCTCTTCCGCTAGGATTCGAGTGCTCACGGACGTTTCCCCGGCAACGACGCTCTCTCGGCAACTCGGGACCGCGGATCGCGCTCGAAGGTTACGGCAACGTGTGGAAGCGCGTCGGATTTCGCCGCCGCGGCCTGGCTCCTGATTCTGCGGCTGATTGGATAACAGGCTCGGGTAGAACGCTCCCCTCCGGGGTGGTTTCGTTGCCGCATCGCGAGAGAAGAGACACATGGGAACGCGTCTTTACGTCGGCAATCTGTCGTTTTCGTCCACGGTCGAGACGGTGCGAGAGGCCTTCGCGCGCATCGGTGAGGTGACGGACGTTCACATCGTGACGGACCGCGCCACGGGACAATCGCGCGGCTTCGGTTTCGTGACGATGGGCTCGCCGGCGGAGGCCACGAAGGCCATCGAGTCCATGAACGGCGCGTCGCTCGACGGCCGTGCGTTGAGGGTCAACGAGGCCGAGGAGCGCCCGCAGCGCGGCGGCTTCGGCGGCGGTGGCGGTCACGGCGGGGGCGGCGGCGGTGGTGGCGGTGGCGATCGTCGTCGTGGTGGTGGCGGTGGCGGTGGCGGTGGCGGTGGCGATCGCGACCGCCGCAACCGCTGGTAAGAGAACCGATTCCGGCGAAAATCCGGGGGACGGCAGCGTCGTCCCCGCGGCTACCTGAGGTCCCGATCGGCGCCCGCGGCGCCGAGCATGGATAGGTCCATCCGGGAGGTGCCCCGTGTCGAATCCCAGCATGCAGAAGCGACAGAAGGAGCGCGAGCGCCAGGAGCGAGCCCGCGCGAAGGCCGAGAAGCGAAAAGCGCGCAACGACGAGAAAGTCTCGCGCGGTCCCCGCGAGGACGGGGTCGACCCCGACATCGCCGGCATCGTGCCTGGACCGCAGCCGGTGGCGGACGAGGACGCGCCGGCCTGAGTCTGATGCGCCGCGAC
>JBEKGQ010000312.1:0-8036 GCA_050012715.1 Polyangiaceae bacterium | reverse complement strand
AGCCCTTCACCCTGGTGGGCGCCACGACGCGCACGGGGCTGCTCACCGCCCCGCTGCTCTCGCGGTTCGGGCACGTGGTGCGGCTCGACTTCTACCCGCCGGAGGACCTCGCGCGCATCGTCATTCGCAGCGCGCGCCTGCTCGAGGTGTCGCTCGAGCCCGACGCGGCGCACGAGATCGCGCGGCGCGCCCGGGGCACCCCGCGCATCGCGAACCGCCTGCTCCGCCGCATCCGCGACTTCGCCGAGGTGCTCGGCACCGGCAAGATCGATCTCCAGCGCGTCGTCCACGCCTGCGAGCGGCTCGAGGTCGACCAGGCGGGCCTCGACGAGATGGACCGCAAGTACCTGACCGTCGTCATCGACCACTACGACGGGGGCCCGGTGGGCGTGGACGCCCTCGCCGCGGCCCTCGCGGAGCCTCGGGACACGCTCGAGGACGTGATCGAGCCGTACCTCATCCAGCAGGGCTACGTGGGGCGCACCCCGCGCGGGCGCGTCGCCAACCGGAAGGCCTACGAGGCGCTCGGGAGGCCCCCGCCGGCCAAGGGGAACGTCCCTCAGGGGGACCTCTTCGACTGAGCCGGCAGGGGATCCCCCTTTTGGGGTACACTTTTGTGCGTGGGCGGCGGTCCTGTCCTGGTAGTCGACGACGACACCGTCAGTCGGCACGTGCTCATCCAGGCGCTCGCCAAGGCGGACCTCCCGCACGTCGCCGTCGGCTCGGGGACGGAGGCGCTCGAGCAGATCGAGAAGGTGCAGCCTTCGCTCGTGCTGCTCGACCTCGTGATGCCGCCGCCCGACGGCTACCAGATCCTCCGCATCCTGCGCGCGCGCGCCGAGACGCGCGATCTGCCCGTCGTCGTCCTCACCGCGCTCGAGGCCGACGAGGAGATCGCGCGCGCCTTCGAGGCGGGGGCCGACGACTTCGTCCGCAAGCCCTTCAAGCCGGTGGAGCTCGTCGCGCGCATCCGCGGGCAGCTGCGTCTGCGGGGCATGGTCGACGCCCTCGCCAAGAAGGGCCAGGACGCGCGGACGGTGCTGGAGCTGACGCAGGCGCTGGCGTCGAACCTCGACTTTCGCGGCATCCTCTTCACCGTCGTCCAGCGCATCGCCGAGGTGGCCAAGGTCGACCGGGTGAGCATCGTGCTCGTGCGCGAGGCGGGCGACATCGGCTACGTCGTGGCGGCGAGCGACGACGAGCAGCTGCGCGACCTCCCCATCGACCTCGCGAAGTACCCCGAGATCCAGCAGGTCCTCTCCAGCCGCGAGCCGCTCGTCGTGCCCGACGTGGCGACCCACCCGCTGCTCGAGATCGTGCGCCACGAGGGTCACAAGAGCGCCTTCAGCTCGCTCGCGATCCTCCCCATCCTCTACGAGGGTCGCCCCATGGGCGTCCTCTTCCTCCGCGCGCGCCACGCCTTCACCTTCGGCGATCGCGAGCTCGACCTCTGCAAGACGGTGTCGAACGCGATGGCGATCGCCCTCCGCAACGCGCGGGTCATGCAATCGCTCCGCGATCAGACGCAGCAGGTCACCGTGGCCCGGTTCGAGGCCGAGCGGCGCCTGCGCACGCTGCAGCGCTACGCCGACTTCTTCGAGAGCGCGGCCGACGGCATCATCGTCATCGACGCCGAGGGGCACCTGCTCTTCTCGAACCCGCGCGCGCTCGCCATCACCGGCTACAGCGAGGCTGATCTCAACGGTCGCAGCGTCGGCGATCTCTTCGCCAGCGAGGACGCGGCGATGGCGACCGAGCTTCGCATGGGCTTCAAGGAGGGCGTCTACCCGCAGAGCGTGGACGTCCGCATCCGGCGCAAGAACGGCGAGCTCGCGATCCTGAGCATCAACTTCAACTCCGTCCTCCGCGAGGAGGGCGTCGTCCTCTGCACCTTCCGCGACGTGACCGCGGATCGCGCCGTGGAGCACGAGCTCCACACGACGAAGAACTTCCTCCAGCGGATCATCGACTCGTCGGTCGACGCCATCGTCAGCGCCGACCTCAAGGGCCGCATCCTCCTCGCGAACCCGGCCGCGGAGCGCATCTACGGCATCCCGGTGCCGGAGCTCCTCGGGCGCGACGTCGCGACGCTCTACCCCGAGGGCGTCGCGCGGGACGTCATGCGGCTCATCAAGGCCGGCAAGGGCCGCGTCGAGGGGCTGCGCACCGAGGTGCTCGACCTGCGCGGCGAGCGCGTCCCGGTGTCGCTCTCGGCGGCGATGCTCTACGAGGAGGAGAAGCCGGTCGGCACGGTCGGGATCTTCACCGACCTCCGCGAGAAGATGCGGATGGAGCAGCGGCTCGCGCAGGCCCAGGAGCAGCTGCTCACCCAGGAGCGCCAGGCCATCGTCGCCGAGCTCGCCGGGGCGGCCGCCCACGAGCTGAACCAGCCGCTGACGAGCGTGATGGGGTACGCGGAGCTGCTGAAGCGCCGCCTCGACCCGAGCACGGCCCCCTACTCCGCGGCGGAGATCATCTTCAACGAGGCCGAGCGCATGGCGGAGATCGTCCGCAAGATCGGCAAGATCACCCGCTACGAGACCAAGTCGTACGTCGGACGCGCGCGCATCCTCGACCTCGATCGCTCCGCGCCGTCGTCGACGCCGCGCGTCGACGAGCCCGGGCCGAAGAGCGAGGAGAAACCGACGTCGCCCAAGAAGAACCTCGCGAACGAGAGGGGAGAGTAGGGCGGGCGCATGCGAAAGGTTCCTGCGCGCGGAGACAGCGGGGAGAGGCACGCGGTGTCGCGCGGCATCCGCGAGAGCCAGACCGTCCCCGCCGGCGAGCAGGAGATCTCGGAGCCGCACGCGCGCGTCCCGGACGTCGTCCCGGCGAGCTGGCTCGATCGCTTCCTCGTCGCGATCGTCGATCTTCCGCTGGCGTCGGGCGAGCGCGCGGTGGTCGAGGCGATGGTCGACGCGCTCGCGTCGATCCTCCCGGGCTACGCGGTCGGGGCGTGCTTCGCGCCGGAACCGGGAGCCGGCCGGCGCGAGCAGCTCGTCGTCAAGCGGCTGCCGGACGGGTGCGTCGAGGCGCCGGGCGGCATGGACCCGACGCGAATCTTCCCCTGGATGACCCACGAGCACGTCGCCGCCCTGACGCCGAGCACCGCCGGCTCGACCTTGCACATCGCGTCGGAGGAGGACCCCTTCCAGCGCGCGGGCTCTCCGGCCCTGCACCTCGTCGATCGCGCCGCCACCGCGCTGGGGCGCGCCCTCGTCCACTCGAGGCAGCTCGGGCTCGCGTCGGGCGCCGAGCAGAGCGTGCGCGTCTTCGAGCAGCGAATGATCCAGGCCGACAAGCTGGCGACGTTCGGGCAGATCGCGGCGGGCGTGGTGCACGAGCTGAACAACCCGCTCACCTCGATCGTCGCGTACTCGGACTATCTGATCCGCAAGGCGGTCGCGCGCGGGGGCGCGACGACACCGGAGGACGCCGACGACGTCGAGCGCCTCCGCCGCATCAGCGAATCGGCGAACCGCATGCTCCGCTTCACCCGCGACCTCGTCCACTACGCGCGCCCCGCGGGGACGGTGGCCGGCCCGGTCGTCCTCCACGGTGTGATCGACCAGGCGGTGGCCTTCTGCGAGCACGTCCTGGCGGCGGCGTCGATGCGCGTGGAGAAGCGCTACGGCGCGGACGTGATGGCGGTCCGGGGCGTGAGCGAGCAGCTCGTGCAGGTCTTCGTGAACCTGCTGACGAACGCGTCGCAGGCCGCGGCGGCCGCCGGAGCTCTCGTCGTCGTGACGACGGCGCTCGACGTCGCCGAGAGGAGGGTCACCATCACGGTGGAGGACAACGGCTCGGGCATCAAGCCGGAGCACACGTCCGAGGTGTTCGCGCCTTTCTTCACGACGAAGGGCGACCACCACGGCACGGGCCTCGGGCTCTCGATCGTGAAGAGCATCGTCGAGAGCCACGAGGGCGACATCCGCGTCGTCAGCGAGCCGGGGTGCGGCGCACGCTTCGTCGTCGATCTGCCGGCGTGGCAGAGAACCTAGCCGCCCCACTCGAAGCGGTCGACGAGGACCGGATCGCCCGGTCCCAGCGGATCGTCCTTGCCGACGACGAAGGCCTCGACTCGGCCGTCGGGGTGCACGCACATGCGGACGAAATGCTTGAACCCGGGGTGCGAGAGGACGGCGAAGGCCTGGTTGTGCTCGAGGCCGAGGCGCGCCACCGTCGCGAAGAAGAGGCCCACCACCAGCGTGCCGACGAAGGCATAGACGACGAGCACGGCGATGTCCCAGTCGACGACGGGGACGATGTGCGGGAGCGCGAGGTGGAGCGCCATGGGGAGGAGCCCGAGGGCGACGCCGAACGGGACCGACACGGCCGCCACCGCCAGGGGGTGCGCCTTGTTGTGCCCGACGTCCAGGTAGAGGGCGGTCGCCAGCGCCACCGCGACCAGGCACCCCGTGACGATCAGCGTGGGCGTCCCGCGGGCCGCCGCGCCCAGCTCGACCGCCGCGATGACCGCCAGCAGCTCGTGCAGGAAGAACCCGGCGTTCCCCGCCATCAGCTTGAGCGGGACCTGGATGAGCAGGCGGCGCGACGTCGCCGCGTCGGGGTAGGCACACTCGGCGGGGCCACCTGGCGAGGGCGCCATGCGCGTCCCGTGCAGGAACGCGCCTCCTCCGCCCGCGATGACGTGCGCGCTCTTCGGCCCGGGCACCCGTCTCTCGTAGTGGTGCGCGTCGCCGGTCAGGTAGAGGATCGCGTCCCGCTCCAGCGAGAGCCGGCACGCCGACAGCATGCGGCCGCCGGGCGCGTGCTTCTCGCCGTACGCCAGCGCCGGATCCGGCGCGACGAACAGCAGCTTGCCCGATGGGGCGGTGCGCCGCCGGTCCGCGAAGAAGAGGCGCTGCCGATAGTCGAGGCGTCCGAGCTGCCGGTCGACGCCCCAGGCCTCCAGCCCCGGCGCGAGCGGGAGCGCCCAGTACGATGCGTCCTGCACCGGATCGTACCCGATGAGCGCGAGCCGGCGCGGCCGCGGGATCTTCTCGCCGGCGACGAACGCCCGCACGCTTCGCCACGCCGCCGCCAGGCCGCGCACGATGCCTCCCAGCTCGTCGATGTGGAGCTGCCTCGCGACGATGCCGGCCTCGCGCTTCAGATGGCGCCGGCCGAGCGCGGAGCGCGGCTCGTCGTCGTCGCCGAGCGTCCCGTGGGGGTTGCGGCGGAACAGGCGCCCGAAGCCGTCGAGCCCGTCGTACCAGTCGTGGTTGCCCGGAATGCCGAGCAGCACGCGCCGCCGCTCCTCGTCGCCCGAGCGCTCGCGCAGCGCGTCGTTCCACGGGACGACGAGCCGCCGCGCGATCTCCTCGCCCGTCGCCACCGGATAGGCCGTGTCGCCGCCGAAGAGGAGCACGTCGCCCCGGGGGAGAACCCGCGGTCCGCCGTCGCCGTCGACGGAGTACGAGCCGAACAGCATCCTCGCGACGGCCTGGCTGACGTCGCGGTCGTCTCCAGTGTCGGCGACGAAGTCCACCCACAGCGGTCGCCCCAGCGCCTCGACCAGCGTCGCCTTCGCCGGGTCCCCGCCCAGCACCTCGACCACGTGCGCCAGCAGACGTTCGGCCCGCGCCGGTCGCATCCAGTCGCGCGCGTCGATCGACTCGGCGGCGATGGCGCTCGCGACCAGGTTTCGCGCGTGTCCGGCGAGGGACGTCACGCCGAACCAGCGCGTCGCGTACGGCGCACGAGCTCCTCGATGAAAGACGAGTCGCCGGGGAGCGTCCCCGCGAGGCGCGAGCGCGAGCGTACCTGGAGAAGCCCGCGGAGCGCCGTCTTGCACTGGCGGAGAACGTAGCCCTGCCCGAAAGGCGTTTACACCGCCTTTCGCGGTCAGCTACGGTTTGGGCTCGGACGACGAATGCTCGAGTGGCGCCGCCTCGCGAAGCGAAGATTCGACGCGCGTCGACCGACGCGAAACCTCCTCCCGTTGGGCGCGTCTCACGTTTGGGTGGGCATTCTGGCGAGCGTGGCGGTCGTCCTCGCCAGCGGGACGCTCCTCGCCGCGGGGGCGCCTTCGGGCGTCAAAGGGCGCGTGTCGGGGTGGGAGAAGCTCCTCCCGGCGGTGTATGCCGACGTGGCCAAGGCCGACTCGCACCGGTTCACGTGGCGCGAGCCGTCGCCGACGGTGAAGCAGGACTTCCGCAAGCTCTCCGCCAACGTGACGCGGGACGTGTGCGTCGTGGCCTTCGGCTCGGGCCCGGCCCCGGAGCACGAGCCGCGCATCGTCAAGGTGACCGGCGGGCGCATCACGCCGTCGACGATCGTCCTCTCCCCTTCGTCGCGCCTCAAGTTCAAGAACGCCGACCCGTTCCCGCACCAGCTCTACGAGGTCGGCAACGCCGCCTGGGCCGCCACGCCGACGGCGCCCGGCTCGAGCCGCGACTGGGCCGCGGGCCCACCCGGGGTGCACGTCATCCGCGACATGCTCTTCCCGAGCGTCGTCATGTACATCGTCATCGAGCCCAACGCCGTGGAGTACGACTTCCCCGACCGCGACGGTCAGTTCGCGATGAACCTGCCGCCGGGCGAGTACACGCTGAAGGCTTTCTTCGACGGGAAGGCGACCGGCAAACCCATCGACGGCATCAAGGTCGACGCGAAGGGCGTCGAGCTGAAGGAGCCGCTGGTCGTGGGGAACTAGGTCGCGATGATCCTCTCCCGCGTCTGGTACGTCCTGCTCGGTCTCGCGGTCGCGCTGGCGATGTACGTCGTCTACATCGCGGTCGGGCAGTACGACCGGCAGACGACGCGCGCGCTGCAAGAGGGGCTGGCCTCGGACAGCCAGACCGTCGAGTGGGCGATGAAAATCGACGCGCGCCGGAGGCTCGACGCCCTTCTCGCGGGCAGCGTCGACTCGACGCTGCAGCAGGCGCTCGTATCGGCGAACGGCTCGAAGGACGGCAAGGTCCCCGAGGCCGCGAAGGCGAGCGCGAAGAAGGCTCTCAGCACGGTGAACGACGCCATCCCGGCGGACTGGCGCGACGACGCGATGTTCGCGGTCGACCGCGACGGCCAGGTGGTCGCGGAGCTGGGCTTCGACCAGGTGCAGGGCAACGACGAGTTCGAGCTCGGCGGCTACCCGGCGGTGAACGACGCGCTCCACGGCTGGCTCCGCGACGACGTGTGGCTGCTCGGCAGCAAGATGTACGTCGTCGTGGCGCGCCCGGTGGAGTACGACGCGACGCAGCGCCCGGCGGGCGCCATCGTGGGCCTCAAGGAGGTCAACCAGCGGTTCGTGTCGGACCTGGCCAAGCGGACGCGCACCGCCCTCGCGTTCTACGTGGCGGGCTCGCGGGTCGCGGGCGGGGTCGGCACGGAGGGGTTCGACGAGGAGAAGCTCGACGCGGTCGGCACCGACCTCGCGAAGATCGACGACAAGACCTACGGCGACGGCGGCCGGTCCGAGGTGCGCATGCTCACCGACGATCTGGGCGCCATGTACGCGCGACTGCCGGGTGACGTGTGGACGCAGGGCGGCGGCTTCGCGGTGGCCCGGAGCAAGAAGGCGCTCGGCGGCCCCCTCGGGTTTCTCGCGAACATCGACGACAAGGACAAGGCGAACGTGCCGTGGGGCTTGCTCGTCGGCGTCGTGCTGCTCGCGGCGATCCTCGGCATCGCGATGACCGTGTTCGAGCACACGCTGCCCCTGCGGGAGCTGCTCATGCAGGCCGAGCGCCTGAAGGTCGGCGCGATGGACGGGCTGCAGGTCGCGCGGTTCCGCGGGTCGTACCGGCTCGCGGCGCAGGCGCTGAACCAGGGGATGGAGCGCTCCATCGAGAAGGCGGGCGGCGTCACGCGAAAGCCGGCGGACCTCGAGTCCATCATCGGCCCCGTCCCCGCGCAGCCGGCGATGAGCGCGTTCTCGTTTCCGATGGCCGACGGTGGCTCGTCGATGACGCAGGGGCCGCCGACGCCGTTCGTGCCGCCGGCGCCGAACACGCAGCCGATGTCGACGACCGGGTCGGTGTCGAAGCCGACCCCGGTCATGAGCTCGGGGTCGGGGCCTGGCCTCGCCGGCT
>JBEKGQ010000311.1:0-15179 GCA_050012715.1 Polyangiaceae bacterium | reverse complement strand
GGTGAGGGTGGGTGCACCGGCCTCGTATGCTCGGGAGAGTGCGTCCCGAACGACGTCCACAACTGTGGCTCGTGCGGAAACGACTGCACGGCCCTCCCTCACGTTAGCGGCCCGGTGTCGTGCAGCGCCGGTCAGTGCTCGTTCCCGCAGACGTCGTGTGCTCCGGGATGGATCCATTGCAGCTCCAACGTCGCGCAGGGCTGCGAGACAAACGAGACGTCGACCTCGAGCTGCGGCGGCTGCGGCGTTGTATGCCCGAGCACAGCTCCGGTCTGCTCCGGCTCGGGTAGCAGCTACGCGTGCGTCACAGGCTGTCCAACCGGGACGCCCACGCTATGCAGCGGCACATGCGTGGATACGACTTCCAACGCGGCCAGCTGCGGAACGTGCGGAAATGCGTGCCCGTCGACGACACACGGGCAACCCACGTGCGCGAACAGCGCGTGTGGCATCGCGTGCAACAGCGGGTTCACGAATTGCTCGGGATCCTGCGTGGACACGACGAGCGACCCCGCAAACTGCCACGGTTGCGGGCTCGCTTGCACGGGGGGGGAACAGTGCGTCGCGTCAGCGTGCCAGTGTCCGACGGGGACGAACCTGTGCGGCGGCACGTGCACGGCGAACGGGCCCAGCGCGTGCGGTCCGAACTGCACCCAGTGCTTGGCCCCCACGGGAGGCACCGCGACGTGCAACGGCTCGACGTGCGGCTTCACGTGCACCGCGACCGGTACGACCGCGTGCAACGGTGCGTGCGTCAGCTTCAGCTCGGATAGCGACAACTGCGGATCCTGCGGTCATGCATGCTCGGGAGGCATGACGTGTCAGACGGGGACCTGTGCGTGCCCGAGCGGCACCAACCTCTGCACTGGCGCTTGCGTGGCCAATGGACCGGGGTCCTGCGGGCCCAGCTGCACCGTATGCTCCGCCCCCGCCAACGCGACGGCCACGTGCAGCAGCACGACGTGCGGCTTCTCCTGTAACGCTCCCTACACGGTGTGCAACGGAGCCTGCGTCAACAGCACCGCGACCAACATGAACCTCCCAGCTCCCTCTGTCTTCACCCGTCCGTATGCGCTCACCACCGGGGACTTCAATGCCGACGGCAACGTGGATGTCGCCGCCACGAGCGAGACCAGCGGCAACTTGATGGTGTTCCTCGGCAAGGGCGACGGCACCTTCCCGAATGCCATTGGCTGGGCGGCCAACCAGGCCGTCGGTGCGGGCATTGCGACCGCCGACTTCAACGGGGACGGCATCGCAGACCTGGCCGTCGCCGATCCCGCTGGCTACGTAAACGTGCTCATCGCCACAGGTAGCGAGCAATTCGGCAGCGACGTTCAGTACGCGATTGGCATGACTGCCGCTCCGGTCTGGGTGATCGCGGCGGACTTCAACCGAGACTCAAAGCCGGACTTGGCCGTGGCCAACAACCTGACAAACAATGTGAGCATTCTCCTCGGCAAGGGCGACGGCACGTTCCCCGCCCCGGTCAACTATGCGACCGCCTCGGGTCCGCAATCGTTGGTCGAGGCCGATTTCAATGGCGACGGCAAACTCGATCTCGCCGTGGCCGCCTTTAACTCGAACAAGGCGAGCATCCTTCTTGGAAACGGCGACGGCACCTTCCAGGCTGCGGTGTCCTACGCGACCGACATCAGTCCATCCTCGATCGTCGCGATCGACCTCAATGGCGACGGCAAGACTGATCTTGCGACTGCCAATAGCGGCACGACCGCCAACGACGTCAGCGTGCTCCTCGGCAACGGGAACGGCGTTTTTCAGACAGCGGTCAACTATCCGGTCGGTTCGAGTCCTGGCGGAGTGACCGCCGGTGACTTCAACGGCGACGGTAAAGTCGACCTCGTCGCCGCCAACGGTGGCAGCGGCAGTGTGAGTGTGCTGCACGGCAATGGCAACGGCACCTTCCAGTCGTCCGTCAACTACGCCGCCGGCGACGCACCATTGGGTGTGGTCGCGGCGGACTTCAACGGCGACGGCAAGACCGACTTGATGGCGGCCAATAGCGGCGGCAACACCCTGAGCATCTTCCTCGGGAACAGCTGTTTCTGAGCTGACGGCGTCCGGTTCCTCTAATTCACGACCGACAGATCCGTCGGAGGCGGCACGGGGGCGCACAGGACGGTCCCGCCATCCGTCGCAGGCACGAGCGTCATCGTGCCCTGGTACTGCGTGAACGCGTCGGAGTTCGGACCGATGGCGGTCAGCGTCGGCGAAACAGTGGCCCCGGCGGGGACCGAGAACGAGGTCTGGTTCAACGAGAACGTGTTCGTAGGAGCCGGCGAAGTCGCCTGCACAACGAGGGTGAAGCTCAACGCCGCGTTGCCGGCCGTGTTCCCCACCGTGAACGGTTGCGAGACCGAGACGCCGTTCGCCGTGATCATGATCGGCCCCGGCATCGTGAGGATGGCACCCACGGCGGATTCGTTCAGCTGGACGGTGTGAGGCGAGTCGCCCTGGGCCGTCGTCGTGATCGTGAGGGTGTCGTTGAAGGCACCGGGATTGACGCTGGCGGGGACGGGGATGGTGTTCGGAATGACGTTGATGACCGCCGTCCCCCCAGCCGCGAGCGGCACGGCTGACCCGGGGGTGATGGGGTTGCCCGTGACGCTGTCCGCGAGGGTGTAACTCGTCCCGGTGGTGAATTTGGCTGTGTACGTGATCGCCGGCCCAGTGTTCACGATCGTCACCGGCTGAGCCGCCGCCGCCGACCCGCAGTTGACGCTGCCGAACGGCAGGCTCGCCGGCGTCACGGAGACACCGGTGGTCCCCGTTCCGGAGAGCGGAATGGTCCCGGGTGGCGCCGAGCAAAGCGGCGTGCCCTGGGTGATGCTCGTCGTGATCGTGTCGGTGTACGGCTGAACCGCGGTCGGCGAGAACTTCACGTTGACGATCTCGGATTGCCCTCCCCCGATGGTGAACGCGGCCGTCCCTGCGTCGGCGACCGAGAAGAACTGACTGGCCACCTGGAGGCTGACCGGCGCCGGCGCGTTGCCGGTGTTGTTGATCGTGAACGGCAGCGTCGCCGTGTTGCCGACCTGGACCCCGTTGAAGCTCAGCGCCTGGCCGAACTGCGTCGACGCGATGACCGCCCCGTACGCCGTCATGTGGAGCTGCACGATGTGCCCCGGATCATTGGGCGCCGACGTGCCGATGCTGAGCGCGCCCTCGTAGAGGTCCTGCGTGGTCAGCGAGATCTGCGGGATCGGGTTCGGGTTGATCGTGAGCGTCTGGGACGACAGCGCCGGGATCGTCCCCGTCGCCGGAGTCACGGCGTAGTAGGCCGACCCGGTCGTCAGCGTGGTCGTGTACGTGATGGGCGCGCAGGTGTTGTTGTCGATGTTCAGGTTCTGAGGCAGCGCCTGCGACTGGCAGCTCACGAACCCGGCGTCGCCGAACGTGAGCTCCGTCGCCGTCACCACCGCGCCTCCGTCGTCGAGCGGCATGCAGCCCGCCTCGGGGGTCGGCTCGGGCGGCGGCTCTGGCTTCGGCTCGGGCGGCGCCTTGTACGTATCGGGGATGCCGGTGTCGAAGGAGCCGAGCTCCGGCGGCGGGGCCGACGAGCTGCTGCAGGCCTCCTCCACCGTCACCATGACCGCCGGGAAGACAAGCGCCACGACCACGCCCACGACCGCTCGCCAACGCAGCCGCGCCAAACGCGTATGGGTGTGCATGAGATCGCAGTCTACCGCTAGGATCGAGGCGATGGCGAGTTCGCGAGCCGCCGCCCCGCTGGCCCTCGTGCTGACCGTCGCGATCGCTGGCGCTGGGAGTGGATGTGTGCCCACGGCGGAGACGGGCTTTGCGCCGGCGCGGCCTCCGGCGGGCGGCGTCGAGACGACCTACGAGGCGCCTCCCCCCGCCCCCCGCGCCGAGGTGCAATCGGGCAACGCCACCTGGTACGGCGCCGCCTTCGCGGGCCGGCGGACGGCGAGCGGCGAGCCGTTCAACCCGCTGGCCCTCACCGCGGCGCACCGCACGCTGCCCTTCGGGACGTGGGTCGAGGTGACGCGCGTCGACACCGGCGCCAGCGTGCGCGTGCGCATCACCGACCGCGGGCCCTACGCCGCGGCGAGCCAGCACCGGATCATCGATCTGTCGCGCGGCGCCGCCGAGCGCATCGATCTCGTCCGGACCGGCGTGGCCGCAGTCGAGGTGCGCGTCGTGGACGGACCCTGAAACTAGCGATCGACCCGGCGGCACTTCGCGAGGAAGTCCCGCGCGTAGCCGGCGTAGACGACCGCCGCGTTCCGGATCCACTCCGTGTCGGCCTCTTTCACCGGGCGGATCACCTTGGCGGGGCGGCCCATCACGAAGCTCCGGGGCGGGATCACCGTGCCGGGCGTCACGAGCGAGCCCGCGGCGACGAACGAGTCGTCGCCGACGACGGCCCCGTCGAGGACGATGCTCCCCATGCCGACGAGGCAGCGGTGGCCGACGGTGCAGCCATGGATGATCGCGGCGTGCCCGATGGTGACGTCGTCGCCCACCGTGGTCGCGGTGCGCTCGGCGGTGATGTGGACGACGGTGTTGTCCTGCACGTTGGTCCGCGCGCCGATGCGGATGGGGTAGTAGTCGCCCCGCAGCACGGCGCCGAACCAGACGCTGGCCTCGTCGCCGAGGTGCACGTCGCCGATGACGCTCGCGTTCTCCGCGACGAAGACGCCGCGGCCGACGGTGGGGCGGACGCCGGCGAGCTCGTAGAGGGCCATCGCGCCGCCCCTCAGCCCGCCGCCACGATGGGCAGCGACCGCGGCCCCGGGCGGCGCGCGGAGGAAGGCGCGGGCGGAAGCGGCTCGGTCGGGACGCCCGCGAGCGAGTGCTTGTTCGCCCGGACCACCTCGACCTCCACGATGGCCCCCACGAGCGCGCCCGCTCCCGGTGCCTCGAGGTGCACGATCTCGTTGTGGTCCGTTCGCCCCTGCACGCGATCCCGCGAGAGGTCGCCCTTCTCGCTCTTGCTGGCGCCCTCGACGAGCACCTTCTGCCGGGTGCCGACGAGCGTCTCCCGGTGGGCGGCGCCGACGCGCTCGGCCACCGCGAAGAGGCGCGCGAGCCGCTCGCGCTTCGTCTCCTCCGGCACGTCGTCCTTCAGCCGCAGCGCCGGCGTCAGCGGGCGGGGGGAGTAGGTGAACCCGTAGAGCGACACGAAGCCGACCTCCTCGACGAGCGACAGCGTCTCGGCGAAGTCGTCCTCCGTCTCGCCGGGGAAGCCCACGATGACGTCGGTCGACAGCGTGAGCCGGTCCGCCCCCGGGCGTGATTCGACGAGGCGCCGCGCCCGCGCGACGTACTCGGCGCGCGTGTAGCGGCGGATCATCCGCCGGAGCACGCGGTCGCTCCCGGACTGCACCGGGAGGTGCACGTGCTTCGCCAGCACGTCGAGCTCGCCGTGCGCCTTCGCCAGCGACGCGGTGGCGTGCCGCGGGTGCGGGCTCGTGTACCGCAGGCGCGCGAGGGCGGGCACCTCGCGGGCGATGGCGCGGAGCAGGTGCGGGAACTGCGTCTCATCGGGGTCGTCGCTCTCCGGGGGCGGCAGCGCCGGATCGCGGAAGCTGTCGACCGTCTGCCCGAGGAGGAGCACCTCGCGCGAGCCCGCCTCGACGAAGCGGCGCACCTCGTCGATCACCTCGCGCGCCGGGCGATAGCGCTCCGGGCCGCGCGTGTAGGGGACGACGCAGAACGAGCAGCGCTCGTCGCAGCCCTTCATGGTCGTCACGAACGCGGTGACCGGCGCGCGCCCCGGATCGGGGGCGGCGGTGAGGAAGCGCGGCGTCGCCACGTCGAACACCGTGCGCGCGGTGGGGGGCGCCCCCGCGAGCTGCTCGAGGACGAGCGCCGGCAGCTCGGCGACGTTGTCCGGCCCGACGACGAGGTCGATGTGACGGATGCGGGCGAGGAGCTTCTCTCCCTCCTGCTGCGCCACGCACCCCGCGACCGCGATGACCATCCCGGGCCGCTCACGCTTCAGGGGCGCCAGCTTGCCCACCTCGCTCCGCAGCTTCTGCTCGGCCTTCTCGCGGACGCTGCACGTGTTGAAGACGACGAGATCCGCGTCCTCGACCCGCTCCACGGACACCGCGCCGGCGGCGCGGAGCACGTCGGCCATGCGGTCGGAGTCGTGCACGTTCATCTGGCAGCCGAACGTCTCGACGATGAACCGGAAGCTCGCGGCCGCGGACACGACGCTCGTGTAGCACGCCGGTGCCCGCGCGCTCCCATCCCGGCGCGACTGCTGGTATGAGCTTCCCCCCGATGAGCGCCGCGACCCGTCCGCCCCGCTCCGTCACCCACTTCGGCGTCAACTTGCTCGGGGTGCTCGCGGCCCTCGTGGCGCTCTTCGTCTTCCGCGCGCGCCACGCGCCGAGCCTCGTCGCGCCCATCGTCGTCTGCTTCGCCGGCGTGCTCCCGATCGTCGCCATCGACGTGCTCGTGCTCAAGGTCCACCGCCGCAGCTCCACGGGGCTCGACTGGAGCCGCACGGCGAAGACGGATCTGGGGCGCGTCGCCACGAAGGTCCTCGGGCTCGCCATCACCATCGCGCCCTTCCTCCTCGTGTACTGGAAGGCCGCCGAATACACCGAGTGGTCGCAGGGCCTCTTCCTCAACGCGCGGCAGTTCGGGCCCTCCGCCGTCCTCTTGTCCGTCCTCTACATCTGGTTCGTCGACGGCCAGATGCGCGAGCCGAAGGACGCCTACTGGCAGCTCGGGCGCCTGGTCCTCGGGCACCCGTCCGACGTGAACCGAGGCCAGATCGCGGACCACTACCGGGGGTGGCTCGTGAAGGCGTTCTACATCCCGCTGTTCCTCGGCTCGGCGAACAGCATGCTGAACGGCGTCATCAGCTTCGACCTGTCCGCCCAGAAGGGCGCCCAGCTGCCGCTCTTTCACTTCGGCAACGACCTCATCTACTCGATCGACGTCCTCTACGCGGCGGTCGGGTACCTGCTCTCGCTCCGCGTCTTCGACAGCCACCTGCGGTCCGCGGAGCCGACGATGCTCGGATGGGCGGTCGCCCTCGAGTGCTACGCGCCGTTCTGGCCCAAGCTCTTCAATCCGCTCTACCTCAACTACGACGGCCCGGGGTTCGAGACGTGGCTGGCGGGGCACGACGCGATGCTCTGGATCGTGGCGGCGGTGATCCTCGTCCTCGAAGGCATCTACGTGCTCGCCACCATCGCGTTCGGCGTCCGCTTCTCGAACCTCACCCACCGCGGCATCCTCACGAACGGTCCGTACCGCTTCACGAAGCACCCCGCCTACATCGCCAAGAACATCTCGTGGTGGCTGGTGACGCTCCCCTTCGTGCCCTTCCACGGCTGGGTGGGGGCGGTGAAGAGCAGCCTGGCCCTCGGGGGCATCGGGGTCATGTACTTCCTCCGGGCGCGGACCGAGGAGCGGCACCTCTCCCGGGATCCCGCCTACGTGGAGTACGCCCTCTGGATGAACGACCACGGGTGGCTGCGGTTTCTGAACCGGGTGCGGTTCTTCAAGTACAAGGCGCCCGTCGCCCCACCGCGCTGAGGCGGAATGCGTTCCCGGCGGGGGGCGTACGAACGGCATGCGCAGTCTGCAAGTGCTGGGGGTGATCGGGGGCGTGCTCGTGCTCGGCCTGAGCGAGGGATGCGAGCGAGGGGAGGCGCTGATGGCGCTGCAGAAGCCGCCGCCCGCGCTGGGGCTCGAGCGGCCGACGCCGCCGCTGACGCCGGTCTCGAGCAAGGGGGCCGGCTCGACCATCGCGCTCGTGAAGCGCGGCGACCGCCGGCTGGCCCTCGTCGCCGACGCGGACGCGAAGGTCGTCCGCATGCTCGACACGAAGAGCGACCAGGAGCTCCGGGTGACGCCGCTCGACGGGTCCCCCTCGCAGCTCGCGGTGTCCGCCGAGGGACGCGTCTACGTCGCGCTCCGCGATCGCGCCGAGGTCGACGTGCTCGAGGTGACGCCGGACTCCGAGCCGACCCTCCGGGTCGCGGCGAGGGTGTCCACCGCCGAGGAGCCGACCGCGCTGGCGCTCATGCTGGTGGCGTGCGGCTGGGGGCACGCGCTCGACGTGTTCGCGACGAGCACCCTGGAGCACAAGCTCCGCGTCGGGATGGCGCGCGAGCCGAGGGCGGTCGTGGCGAGCGACGACGGCGCGCTCGCCTACGTGTCCCACGCCTCGGCGTCCGTCGTCAGCGTGGTCGACCTCGAGGCGCCCGAGCACGAGGTCGACGCGGTTCGCCTCGAGCAACCGGACTTCCAGCACGAAGGGGGAAAGCTCCAGTGGCGGCAGGGCTACGCGCTGGCAAGCACCGAGTTCGGCGTCCTCGCTCCCGGGGTCACCGCCGAGACGGGCGACACGACCGTCCGGACCGAGACGTACGGCGGCGTCGGCATGTTCTCGGAGCCGGCCGAGAACTTCGCGGTCAACATCGTGCACCCCCACGCGCCGGGCGGGCGAGGGGAGGGCGACGTCCCGGCGAGGACGATGCCGGTCGCCGGGGGGACCCCGTGCCTCCTCCCGCGCGCCGCGGCCTACGACGCGGACGGGCAGTGGCTCCTCGTCGCGTGCCAGGGGCAGGACCAGGTCCTGCGTCTCGACGCGCGCCTCTCGGGCACGTCCGGCCGGCAGGCGAGCTGGCAGGTGGGCGGGCAGCCGACGGGGCTCGCGATCGAGCCGACCACGCGCACCGCCTACGTGTGGTCGCAGCAGTCGCGCACCGTCACGGCGCTCGACGTGGACGCGTACCACCCGTCGCTCGTCGTGCCGGGCGAGACGCTGCACGCCGTCGCCCTCGGCCCGCAGGTCGAGGTCCCCGACGCGGTCGCCCTGGGACGCGAGCTCTTTCACCGCACCGGGGACTCGCGCATCTCGAGCGACGGGCGCGCGTGCGCGAGCTGCCACCCCGACGGCCGCGACGATGGCCTCGTGTGGGCGACGCCGGACGGCCCGCGGCAGACCCCGACGCTCGCCGGTCGCCTCGCCGGGACGGCCCCCTACGGGTGGAACGGCGCCCGGTCGACGGTGAAGCAGCACGTGACCGGGACGCTCAAGCGCCTCGGCGGCACCGGGCTCGACGACGCGTCGATGGACGCGCTGGTCGCCTACTGCATGCACATGGACGCGCCACCGCGCACGAGCGATCACGTGACCGGCAAGGACCCCGAGGCGGCCGACGCCGATCCGCTCGTCGCCGAGGGACGCGATCTCTTCGAGTCGTCGACCACCGGCTGCGCGTCGTGCCACATGTCCGACGGGACGTTCACCGACGGCAACCGCCACGACGTGAAGAGCAAGGCCAAGGGCGATCCCCACCGGCGCTTCGACACGCCGTCGCTCCGCTTCGTCGCCGGCACGGCGCCGTACTTCCACGACGGTCGCTACACGACGCTGCGGGCCCTGCTCGTCGGCAGCGACGGCAAGATGGGGCACACCGCGAAGCTCTCGCCCGGGCAGCTCGACGCCCTCGAGGCGTACCTGAAGACGCTCTGAGTCCCCGGAGAGGGGAAAACAGGAGAAGAGAGGGGAAACAGGGAGAGAAGGAGAGGAGGAGGGGATCTGGTCTCCGCAACAGAGCATTCTCCTTTTCTCCTTCTCTCCCTGTTTCCCCTCTCCGCTTGCGATCGTCATCGAGCAAAAAAGGCTCCTGAGACTCGAACGTGCCGCATTGCGTCGCTTGCCCGGGCGGGTGCGAGGTGTACCTTCCCGGAGGCCATGTCCTTCGAGCCCCAGTACAAGACCCTGGTCGACATCCTCGAGCACAGCACCTCTGCCTTCGCGAGCCGGGAGCTCTTCGGCACGAAGAAAGGCGGCCGCTGGGTGTGGACCTCGTACGGGGAGTTCGGCTCTCTGGTGGAGCGGTTCCGCGGAGGGCTCGCTTCGCTCGGCATCCAGCGGGGCGACAACGTGGCGTGCGTGGCCAACAACCGCGTCGAATGGGCGGTCGCGGCCTACGCCTGCTACTCGCTCGGCGCGGCGTTCGTGCCGATGTACGAGGCGCAGAACCCCAAGGAGTGGGACTTCATCATCCGCGACTGCGAGGCGAAGCTCCTCGTCGCGGCGAACGACCAGGTGCTCTCCAAGGCCAAGGGGATGCTCGACTCGGTCCCGTCGCTGAAGCACATCGTGCTCCTCGACGGGACGACGAACGGCGACGGCCGCGTCGTCACGTACGCGTCGCTCATCGCGTCGGGGAAGAAGGCGGACTCGATCAAGCCCGTGCCGTCGGACACCGCCGCGCTCATCTACACGAGCGGGACGACGGGCAACCCCAAGGGCGTCATCCTCACCCACGCCAACCTCGCCTACAACGTGAGCGCGGTGCACGAGCTCATCCCGGTGGGCCAGGTCGACCGGTCGCTGTCGTTCCTGCCCTGGGCGCACTCGTTCGGGCAGACGGGCGAGCTGCACCTCTTCTTCTCCATCGGCGCGTCGATGGCCATCTGCGAGTCGGTCGACAAGATCCTCGACAACCTGGCCGAGGTGAAGCCGACGGTGCTGCTCAGCGTGCCGCGGATCTTCAACCGCATCTACACCGCGGTGCAGACGCAGATCGCCGGCAAGCCCAGGGCGGTGCAGGAGCTCGTGAAGGCCGCGCTCAAGGTGACGGCGAAGGAGCGCACGGGAGAGCGCCTCAAGCTCCACGAGCTGGCGCTCCTCGAGCTCGTCGACAAGGTGGTCTTCGAGAAGGTGCGCGCGCGCTTCGGCGGCCGCCTCAAGTACGCGGTCAGCGGCGGCGCCGCGCTCTCGCGCGAGGTGGCGGAGTTCATCGACAGCCTCGGGATCACCATCTACGAGGGCTACGGCCTGACCGAGACGAGCCCCATCGCGACGGTGAACCTCCCCGGCGCGCGCAAGATCGGCAGCGTGGGCCGGCCCATCCCGGGCGTCCGCATCGAGATCGACGAGGTCCACGGGGAGCGCAAGCCCGCCGAGGGCGGCAAGCCCGCGCGCTTCGAGGGCGAGGTCATCGTGTACGGCCACAACGTGATGAAGGGCTACCTGAAGCGCCCGGAGGAGAACGCGGCGGTCTTCACGAAGGACGGCGGCTTCCGCACCGGCGACCTCGGGTTCGTCGACCCGCAGGGCTTTCTCTTCATCACCGGGCGCATCAAGGAGCAGTACAAGCTCGAGAACGGCAAGTACGTGGTGCCGACGCCGCTCGAGGAGGCCATCAAGCTGAGCCCCTACGTGGCCAACGTGATGGTGTTCGGCGACAACAAGCCGTTCAACGTGGCGCTCGTCGTGCCGAGCTTCCCCGCGGTGAAGAAGTGGGCCCAGGAGCACCAGGTGAGCCTCCCCGGAGGCGACGAGGCGATCGCGAAGGACGACCGGGTGCGCTCGCTCCTCAAGCAGGAGATCGAGAAGTACGGCGCCGCCTTCAAGGGGTTCGAGTCGATCCAGGACTTCGCGCTCATCGCGGAGGACTTCACGACCGACAACGGCATGCTCACCCCGAGCCTGAAGCTGAAGCGACGCAAGGTCCTCGAGGTCCACGGGCCGGTGATCGAGGCGCTCTACGCGAAGAGGGCCGCGAAGGCGCAGGCACCGGCGCGGACGGCGACGGCCTGAGGGAGGGGGGGCCGTGCTCGTCGGCGACCCGTGCCTGGAGGACCGCTCTCTGAGGCATGGGTAAGCGCGTCTCCCGGCCTGGGTAAGCGCATCTCCCGGCCTGGGTAAGCGCGTAAGCGCGTATCCCGGCGTGGGTAAGCGCGTATCCCGGCATGGGTAAGCGCGTATCCCGGCATGGGTAAGCGAGCCTCCCGGGATGGGTAAGCGAGCCTCCCGGGATGGGTAAGCGAGCCTCCCGGGATGGGTAGGCGAGCCTCCCGGGATGGGTAAGCGCATCACCCCACGTGGGTCGCTGAGCCTCCCGGCGCGGAGAAGCGCGTCTCCCGTCGCGGGTAGGCGCGTCACCCAGCGTGAGTAGGCGCTCCTCCACGGCACGGTGCACGCTCCTCCGCGTCCCCGTGACCACGCCTCCGCCCCGGGAGGAGCGCTGCCCCGCGGTTCCGTGGGGCGCCCTACCGGACGCCCTTGGTCTCTTCGAGGGCCAGGAGAAGGTCCCCGATCATGCGCCCGCGGTCCTGGATGGCGGCGCGGTTGGCCACGACGGGGAGCGCGTGGGCGATGGCGTCTCGCGTGGCATCGCTCGGCGCCAGGCGCTGCATGCGGGCGAGGAAGCGGATGGCCATCACGTCGTCCTCGAAGGGCTTGCGCCTCGTCGCGAACACGCCGACGGCGTCGGGATCCGGCGTCGACGCGTAGAAGCCGCCGCCCTTGTCGTCGCGGAGCTGACCGGTGAGGACGGCGGCGATCTTCTGCGCGGCCTGGAGGTACTCGGGCTGGTGCGTCACCTCGTGGAGGCGCGCGAGGGCGAAGCCGAAGGCGGCGTTGTCGGCGAGGTAGACGACCTTGCCGGTCTCGGCCTCGTCGCGCGGGCCGTGGGAGATGGCGCCGCTCTCGGTCGCGTGGGTCGCGAGGACGTGCGCGGCGGCGCGCTCGGCGGCGGCGAGGGCCGTCCGGTCGCCGCTCGCCTCGTAGAGCGTCACATAGGCGGCGATGGCGAGGCCGTTCTCGCGGCCGTACTCGTGGGTGTCGACGCGCGGGATGCCGAGGACGCGGCGCTCGGCGTCGCCCTTGGCGTAGTAGTCCCGGCCGAGCACGAACGGCTTGGCGGGGTCGTGCGCGTTGAGGTCGGCGTCCATCGTCGTGTAGAAGCCGCCGTCGGGGCCGGTCATGAAGCGGTCGACGAAGCTCCGTACGAGCTGCGCCGTTCGCAGCCAGGCCTCGTCGCGCGTCAGGGCGTAGGCCGCGGCGTAGTTGTCGATGGCCCCCGCCTGGTAGGTCATCAGCTTCTCGTAGTGGGGGTGCAGCCAGTCGCCGTCCGTCGAGTACTGGCAGAGGCCGCCCCACACCGGATCGATGATCGCGCGTTGCCGGTCGAGCGCGACGAGCGCTCGCTCTTTCGCGGCTGCGTCGCCGGCCTTCGCGAGGGCGAGCTCCCACGCGTTGCCCCACGCGAGCGGCACCTTCTGCGGCCTTCCCCAGCCTCCCTGCCGCGGGTCCCAGTATTCGCCGAGCTCCTTCGCGGTCCAGCGCTCGATGGCGGCGAGCCCGTCCTCCCCCAGCGGCTCGACGGGCGTGCGCGCGCTCGCGTCGGCTCCTGCCTCGGTGGCGCCCCCCGACGCGACGACCGCCTTCAGGATCTCGGCAAACTTCTCCGGCGCGAGGTACCCGCGGTACTTGCCGATCTCCCGGCCGTCGGACGTCATCAGCACCGTCGCCGGCCATCCCCAGGCGCCGTACCGTTCTTCGAAGTCGGGGCGCGAGTCGACGTCGACCTTCACCGCGATGAACTTCGCGTCGAGGATCTTCCGCACCTCGGGGTCGTGGTACGTCGTCGCCTCCATCACGTGACACCAGTGGCACCACTCGGCGGCGCCATCGATGACGACGAACCGCTTCTCGGCGACGGCCCTCGCGAACGTGGCCGCGTCGAGCTCCGCCCACGCCAGGGGGCCCCGTGGCGCCCCGCTCGGACCCTCGTCGTCGACGCGCCCGCTCGAGCCGGCGGACGGGCTCACCGCGGCCCGTCCCGGGGGCGCGCCCCCCGAGGTGCAGGCGCTGAGGACGGTCAGAGCGGAAACGAGCAGCCAGGACGTTCGCATGATGCTGGAAGGCCTACGCGTCTCGGGTCGGCATGGTTCCAGATCAAGGTTGCGCCGAAAAAGCTGGCACACGAGGTGCGACTTCGACCATCCTCCCGCCCGCCTCACCCCCGAAGAAGGATGTTTCCCATGCGCAAAGCCGGCCTCGGCCTCGCCCTCGTCGCGTGTGCTCAGCTCACGCTCCTCTCCACGCCCGCCTTCGCCGACAACGCGTCGGACGGCACCTCCAGCATGCCGGTCCAGGAGACCAAGGGGCAGAGGAAGGCCATCAAGGCCGAGGAGAAGGAGGACGAGGGCAAGGCGAAGACCGGCTGGATCGTCCTCGGCATCGGCGGTGCGATCACCGTCGCCGGCATCGTCCTCGACATCGTCGGGACCACCCAGGGCAGCGTCTCGGGTGAAGGCGGAATCGGCGACAACGGGACGACGTCGAACGCGAAGACGAACTTCTACTGGGGCGGCACCGCCCTCATCATCGCCGGCATCGTCACGGGCGTGGTCGGTGGCTCGATGATCCTGAACAGCAAGACGTCGACGCCGCCGCCCGAGGACGAGGCGCGGAACACCGACGCCGTCACGAAGACGGCCGAGGCAGCCTACAAGACGGCGCCCGGCTTCACCGTTCCGCTGCTCGGGACCACTTTCTAGGCCAGGCACAGCAGCCGTCGCCAGTCCGTCATCTGGACGGAGCGCTCGGACGCGCGGTACTCGACCGTCCGGCGCATGCCGCACGCGTCGCCGCCGATCTGCAGGGGCACCGCGCGCGAGAACGTCATGCGCACGTGCGAGGCGAGCCAGTCGAACATGCCCTTCATGGGATGCTCGCCCCGCCACAGCTGCGGGATCGACGCCACGGCGCCGAAGGCTCCCCGGGAATACGCGCGCACGCTCATGAAGCCCGGCATGCGCTCGGCGAACGGGAACGCGCGGAAGCGGTAGCCGAACTCGGGGCACGTGCCGACCGACGTGATGCCGACCGGCCCGTCGTAGAGGACGGCGCCGCGCGCGACGCCGGGCATCGGCCGGGGCGTACCGTCCGCCCCGAGCCCGAAGACCGTGTCGCCCAGGTTCTCGATGATGACGTGGGGATTGCCGTGGAGGGCTACCTTGGGCACGGTCCGGAGGAGGGTCGCCGAGAGGTAGCCGTAGACGCTCTTCGAGATGTGGCGCCCCGGGCCCTTCGACGCCTCGAGCTGCTGCTTGTAGTCGTCGAGGATCATCGCGTCCCAGCCCGAGCCGGCGAAGTGAGCGAGCGTTCCGTCGACCTCGACCAGGCTGCACCGGCGCGAGGGGAGAGCCCCGCCCGTACCGGCGAGGAGATCGAGGCAGCGGTGGAGCTTCGGCGCCCCGAGCGAATGGGCCCACCCGTTGCCCGTACCGAGCGGCAGGACGCCGAGCGCGGGCAGCGCGTGATCCGGCGGCGTCACCCGGGCCAGGGCGTTGAGGAGCGCGACCGCGGTCCCGTCGCCGCCGGCGGCGAGGACGGCGCGCGGCGTGGGGAGCGTGCGGAG